>JARBAV010000457.1 GCA_029237515.1 Nitrososphaerales archaeon | reverse complement strand
CCGAAGTAACACCACAACAAGTATTAGATGGTATCTTGAAGAAAGTGTATAATCATTGAGGATACTCCTATTGATGCGATATTAGTATTAGTAGTAATACTAGCGACTCCAACTATGTCACTGGCACACGCAATTAAAATAGTCAAATGAACATGGAATGAATATAATTAAATTGATTGGGGCTGCCAGCTTGACAATGGCGACAATAACGATGATAGTATCAGATGCTCCAGTAAAGCTATCTTGTAATATTTGATGTTCTTTGTAACCTAAGAGATGCGACGAAATAAAGAATGCGGTTGTAATCGTAGTAATACTAATTACGAATCTGTCAAATTTGAGATAAATGAATTCAGTTTAGAACTAAAGCGTATTATATGTAATGGATTGATTGGTTGGTGAGATGGGCCGACAAAAAAGATAATGCCATTAAAACGAACCTGGTCTAAGAGTCTTTTGGCTATGCGCTAATTAATAGAAGAAATATCAGATTTAAATGAGAGTCTGATTGTGCTTAATTCAGATAAACACAAACTTCGTTAAGCTGCCAAATGAATTCAAAATATATGGTCGTGGTAGCTGCAATGGCGGTCATGCTCATCGGAGCAACAGCTTTTGCAACAGACAGCGCGTTTGCGGATGGAAAGAAGAAGTACGGTAAAAACCAAGCGATAAGTCAAGCCAATGCATGCGGTAATGGCAAACTACCAATGTATGTCTTCTGCCAAAACACTGGATCACAAGTTCAGGGAGAAGATAACGCAGTAGCACTAAGCGGTGCCCAAGAGAGCGGAGAGGATCGCGGGCACGACAAAGACAAAAACAAAGATTGGTAAACTAAATTTCACGTCTTCTTTTTATTTGATTCATATTAGTAAAATATTTTACAACTTCACTCTGTGAAGTCTAATAATGTAAAATAGTATTTTCTATAGTAGTAAACTTGTCCTCATGCTCCCTGCTGAAGTGGATAGAGATCACAAAACATTTTATCATTAGGTTATATTGCACATAAAAGATTCTGGCATGCCCCAAAGATGATATTGCAAGTACTTTCATTCGTGAAAAAATGATAATCTCCAAGCAGTAACGCTGGAATATATTAGACGCATATTATTCGAGGTGCTCATCTTCTAACTACTCTATCCCTTGATTCAATATCCTCCATAGCCTGAAGTCTGCATCGCTAGGTCTGGGTCGTACTTCCTCGGTGAAGCGTCGAGACTCTAATTCGTTTAAGTAGATTTGAATCTCAGATCGTGGAATCCCGCTTTGTGAAATTATATAACTTTCGAATACATCCGTTTCAATGTCGCGAGAATATCAAGAACATTTCTCAGTCCAGGGCTCATTGACATAACAGTTGAGATCGTTCATTGGTTAAAAGAATTTGTCACACCATTTTACTGAAGAATAGATCTCACCTTTTTTATCAAATGCTCTATCCATAAACTTAAGTTAATTAAAGTGGACAAGCAATTTAGACATCTGGAGAAAAGCACTTAGTCGTCCATCTTCTGTCTATGAATCGAACAGAAAATGAAACTGTTAAACTATGCTCTTGTCAGCGGGAAACTGTTTATTAATACAGATGGGGGATGTCTATTTCTCCCACTTCATTTCATTTTTTTACTTTTTTCTAATACTTCTTATAATCCCTCACCAAATTGCCACATTATCAAACTTTTTCAAAGCAGTATGTATTTCTTCAGCAATGTCTTTGTAAACTACCGCTTCTAATATGGCATAATCCATTTCACACACTCTTTACTAATCTTCATGAATTTCAAAAACTCTTGAGTCAAATCCTGCTTGATATTCGTATACTCGCGGTTTGTTTGACTCACGGTATCGGGTTCAACCTGTTCTGCATCGCCAAGCCTTTTAGCAAGTTCGCGTAGCCTTCTTTCCCTCTCGTCGGGATCTACATAACTACCGGGGGCCGACATAATAAAACTAATTCCACCGATGGAATATTTAGGCGTTCTATTATCAATGCCATCAAATACTACGGACAAAATGGCAGATGTTGCTGTTACAGGAGACAAGATAGTGGGTCTAATAATTCTATTTTTTTGAAACGTGTACTCTGAATATTTCCTCTATTGCTCCTTGTGCAATTAGGGTAATAGTTTGTCAAGCTCATGATTTTGGGCTACTATTGATCAACTGAGTATGCATCAATGTCTGTTAACAATTTGTTATAAAGCTATAAGTAAGACGCTAGGAGCGGGACACGATATTTTTACTGATGTATATTATATTCAAGGCGCAGACATTGGAAGTATTGCTATTGAGGAAAATGCATGAGTTGCTAGCGATATTTTCTACTGCTCTTTCATTTAGAAGTCAAAATTAGGTATACCACTACTGTTTCCATAGCTGTTGCCATGATCGTAATCCTCATTGTAGATCGCACGTACTTATGCAGCATCTTGGAATGGTAACCGATGACATGTAACCTATCAGGAAAGGCCGCTGCAGCAATTCAAGCAATACAAGGGATTTTCTATTTGTGGCACTACTTAGCTATAAGCATATGGGCTCTTAGTGTTTTTGGATCAGGAGGTTTCTCTTGGAATATATTCTTATATTGCATATGTTCCTAGGAAAAACCTGTTCGAATTCACCTAGGACCGACATCTAGGTTATTTACACCATCTTATTCAGACTTGGACGGGGGGGCGCCCGTTGGCAGCAGCGACTTTCTTTCCCCACTTGAGCAATTGTGGAGTGCAATCATCGTGAGCAATCTGACATTCAATCAAAATCGGTCCACCTCTGTGCTCTCGCGCCTTTCTTATGGCTACAGCAAGCTCTCCAGCGGTTGTCGCCTTCAGACCAAGCCCCTTGCCATCTTCTGCATTGAATATATGGGCTAAGCCTGCATAGTCCCAGTTCTTGAAGTAGTTGTACGGACCTTCATGAATCTCAGACTCGATTACATAACCATGATTGTTGACTAAGAATATAACATTGTTCGTCTTGTATCGAATCATGTTGGCAACTTCTTGGGCAGTAAGCTGGAACGAACCATCTCCGATAATTGAGACGATTCTTCGATCACCTTCCATCCCCACTGCGTATCCGAAGCTTGCAGGAACGGACCAACCAATTGCTCCCCATTGCATTTCTATCTCAAAGCGAGCACCTTTTGGTAGTCGCATATACATCCCATTAAACCAAGCGTCACCCGTTTCTACGAGCAAAGTTGTGTTCCCATCTAGATCTTTTTCTATCTGACCGACCATTTCGGCTCGGGAGAGAGGAGTATCAGAATCCGCATTACTTGTTTGGTCTGCTGCCCTCTCCTCTCCTCCTATTTGACGATACTCCATCAGTGTCCTATCATTAGCGTGGACTCTTTTGGCTAAGGCTGAAAGGAAATCAGC
This sequence comes from Nitrososphaerales archaeon, assembly GCA_029237515.1. Taxonomy (GTDB): domain Archaea; phylum Thermoproteota; class Nitrososphaeria; order Nitrososphaerales; family Nitrososphaeraceae; genus TH5896. The sequence goes on along the minus strand of JARBAV010000457.1, from coordinate 1,864 downwards.
GAGTTCGACTCCAGTATATGCTAAATCCGAAAAATGTACTAGCCCAGGTTGAACTACTATCGACTTTTCACGGGATGGCAGGGCTGTCCAACCAGCTGTAGTGTAATCTGTAAACTGGGGTCCGGCGGCAAGAATCAGGTCCGCCCAATCTACGATTGGCTCACAGTTAGCACTGCTCTCGCCTCCCAAGTAGATCCCGATAAACTGAGTATGATCTTCAGGGAAAAAGCCTTTGGCATCCGGCATTACCGCAACGGCGCAACCAAGAGATTCTGCAAGCTGGCGGAAAGCATCCATTGCTCTAAATGGACGGAGATGCGACCCTGCCAGCAAGAGTGGTTTGCTAGCGTTATTCAGTATAGCAGCTGCGCTCTTCACAGCTGCGTTTAATGAATGTCTATTGGTAACCTTCTCTATCAGCACATATTCGAAAGGAGCAGGTTTGTTGCAAGGTGCCGCGGCCAGATTGCACGCAATCTCTATATATGCTGGCTTTCGTTCTCGGAGTGCTGTTACAATTGCGTGATCAATTAGCAATGGAGCGTTCTCGACATTTAGAATTCTGACAGCTGCGCATGTGACCTGTCTAAAAATTTCATACTGATACGAAAAGTCGTGAGTTCCAATAGTATGATGTATAAGGTGATTTGCCGCTTCATCATTGGTATTGTAACCTCCGGAGACAAATATAACGGGTAGGTTTTCGGCATATGCTCCTGCTACCCCGTTGAGTGCGGAGAAAGCTCCCACGTTGAAGGTTGTAACAACCGCTCCACATCCTTTGGCTCTAGCATATCCCTCTGCCGCGTAAGCTGCATTTAATTCGTTGCAACACCCGATCTGCAGAATATTCTTGTTCTGCATAAGCTGATCAAGTAGAACTAGATTGTAGTCTCCCGGGACCATGAAGCAATGTTTAATGCCGATTTGCTCAAACCGAGTCCCTAGGTAGTTCCCAATCGTGAATTTCTGACTAGATCTAGTACCTAGTACTACGCCGCTTGAAGACATTTATCGTCATTATTGCTCTCTTCTATATAAGAGTAACATGCCATTATTGTAATACAGTACCATTCGTAGTTTACTAATTATAATATGCTACCATCACATCACTCTAAAAGAATTTGATGTCACGCAATTCTACTATGTTGATCTTGGGAGGTTAGTAGCGAAGGTGACTGGACATCTAAAAGCAAATCTTGGTAACTAGAATGCAGGTCAAGACGGTTATTCAGCAGGGCAAAATAGTTTTGAGGTCCAAGACTTCCAATCAAATAAAATGAAAATTACCATATAGGATCATTCAACCTACCTTAGTTTACACAATTACGACTGAAAACACAACACCAGACCATTTTGATAGTAAGATTGATTTACAGGGGCCACCTTAGTAATTCCAACGATACTATGTTCAAGTATAAGTCTAAAACAATATTAATATGAAATTATAATTCTAGAATATGAAACTTCAAAGTAGAAAAACTATAGAAGGACCATATAGGGCGCCCAATAGAGCACATTATCATGCGATGGGACTTACCGACGACGATCTAAGCAGACCATTGATAGGAGTATCCTCCACCTGTAATGAGGCCACACCTTGCAATATTCACCTTGGAGAGCTTGCAAATCATGCTAAAGAAGGAGTAAGAAATGCTGGGTGTACACCAAGAGAGTTTACAACCATCTCTGTGTCTGATGTTATTTCAATGGGTCATGAAGGAATGAAGGCATCTCTGGTAAGTCGAGAGGTAATTGCCGATTCAATAGAACTAATGGTGAGAGCTCATCAATATGATGGAATAGTAGGTATCGCTGGATGTGATAAAAGTAATCCAGGGACATTAATGGCAATGGCACGCCT
>JARBAV010000456.1 GCA_029237515.1 Nitrososphaerales archaeon | reverse complement strand
GCTCCTAGAAGGGAAGTAACTCCAGGGATCATTTTACAAGTTATTCCATCAGCTTGTAGCTTATCTACCTGTTCTTTAGTGGCACCATAAATATTCGGATCCCCATCATGCAACCTCATAACAAGTTGACCTGCCCAAGATGCGTCTCTTAATATTTCATAAATTTTTTCTCTATCTATCAATGAAGCATCATACAAACTTGCGTTCTTTTTCGCACATTCTAGTAGTTTCGGATTTAATAGAGAACCTGAATAAACAATTGTGTCGGCCTCTACGAGCAATTTTTTTGCCTTCACCGTAATAAGGTCAGGATCCCCAGGACCTGAGCCGGCAAAGTAAACAATGGGGTTACTTGCTTTCTCTTGGGTCACTTCCTTTTCACAACCATAATTGAAAAATACTTTTCTCCTGTCTCGGTAACCTGCTGTAATTCTCGAAGCTCAGAAGTCCTGATTTTCTGTTCGTCGACTGAGACGTCCTGAGCTATAGTCACCAACGAATCATTACTGAATCCGGCGTTCGGCAACATGTTTATGACCTTGCCGAAATATCTCCCATCTTTGAGAAAAATTACAGTATCACATGTACTTGCTGTATTTCTTACTCTCTCAATGTCATAGCATGCTGGAATTATTCCTACTGTCTGCTCCCCTTCGGCAAGGCTCAATTTCGCTTCGGCAGCAAAAGAGAACATAGACGTTATACCGGGAATAATTTCGATCTCAATATCGGAGAAGCTCTCTCTCAACTCCTTAAACACATAAGCCCATGTACTGTACAGAGAAGGATCTCCAACAGTGAGATAAACGACATTCTTACCTGAATAGACTGATTTGGCGATCTCGGCGGCATTTTTTTTCCAATATTCTACCAATGATTCTTTGTCCTTTTTCATTGGAAAAACCAAGGCTCTGACTGTTTGGTGTTCCCTATCGATATACTTCTCAACCACACCAATAGCTATGCTTTGTTTTCCCTCCCTTGAGGTCGGACCGAATATAATGTCTGCCGCTTTCAATCTATCTATACCCTTAACTGTAAGTAATTCTGGATCTCCAGGACCGCAGCCAATACAAGAAAGCCTCATTTTTCGAAAATGGACTTAGCAGTAATTTAAGTTACGCTTTGAAATGAAGCAGTCAAAGGGGGAATTTTAGGCTAGTACATAACTTTCGCATATCACTGATGATCAAAAAGGCAGGCGCACCAGGCAGAAGGGTAAGGTTTGCACCATTGAAAATCGTTTCCTTGTAATTGTCATGAAGTCAGGGAGTGGGTTTGGTCGCCGAGATAATCAGAACCGGATTCCTCGCCAACATCATGGTTCCGGTCGTTACTTTCCTTGATTTTGAAATTATGACTTGCGTCACATCTACCTCTTCAAGTTTAGCGTCATAAAGTGTCGACAGTGCATCATAAGCTGATTCTATTAGTATGGTATTAATAACTAGTCGACCGTTCGTTTGCAATTTCGATATTGCCATTTCGATAATCTTTCTTGTATTACCCCACGTTCCACCAATAACTATGGAATTTACCTGTGGGAGCTTAGGAAGCGCATCTTGTGCGTCAGATAGGATCACCTCGGCTTTAAATTTAAATCGACTTAAATTCAGCTTCGTTAACTCAACTGCCTTTTCATCAAAATCAATTGCATAAGCTGTTCCACTTCTTATCTGATTACAGATTTCAACAGTCAGGCTACCACTACCGCAGCCAACATCAATTGCGGTAAAGCCTTCCTTCAGCCTCAACTTACCTATTGTTATAGCTCTAACTTCTTCCTTCGTTATGGGCACTTGCTCGGATCTTTCGAATAGCTCGTCTGGGATCCCTGGGGTATCATATCTCCATAGCAATTTGGCAAAATTTTGTCGATTTCCCCTATTTTAATGTGCGAGACCTTGATGTAAACCTGTGTAAATGAAGATCATAAACATCAAAAGGAGGAAAATAAAGGGGAAAATGCCATTAGTTGCCAGTTTCCTTCTCTGTGGCTTCTGAACCGTGCGCCCAATCTTCTTTGAAATGCCGTACGATATCAAATAAAAGAACAGACCGATGAGTATAACAATTCCTATAATCGTTCCTTGGTCGGTACCTGGTACTATGACAAGTCCGGCAATAATTCCTCCAATGACACCAAGGACTGCACGCATGTAATAAATTCTATCGAACATGTCCAATCTATCGACGAGGTACAATACGATTATTAGAGTCTTGAAGCATCCTGGTTTAATTCCTTACGGTTATCTTGGAAAAGTGTTATAATTGGTTGATGTTAGAGTCACGATGAAGATCATGGAACTATCAGGTCTTGAATTGCACTGCTTAATTGAAGATATAAATCAAAAATTAAATCAAGGATATTACGTAAGCGCGATATCCAGCATTTCAAGAAATTCCTTTTCCCTGAAAATGCGTCATGCTAACCTTTCTGATGTTATCTTGGTACTTTCTACGGCAGGAATATGGATCACAAGGATGAACTTCCGTACTTTCGAAGATAGCCCAATTATTAATAGTATGAAATCCGAGTTAGAGAGAGCGAAATTCGAGAGAATTGAACAGAAAGGGGATGAGCGTGTTGCCTATCTCAAGTTTAGACACCTTGATGGTCGTTTGAGAATTCTAGTCGCCGAATTCTTTAGCAAGGGAAACGTAATCGTATGCGACGAAAATGATCTGATAATTACACTTCTGAATCCTGTTGAGGTTAGACACAGAATCCTTAGAACTGGTATGACTTACCAGTCACCCCCACCCAGGGGCATCAACATATTTGATCTCTCGATCGATGATCTATTGGAATTGCGTGAAAAGGAGAAAGATTCCAACATAGAAGTCGATAAGTGGCTTGGTAGGAGTATCTCGCTATCGAAAAAATACATCGAAGAAATAATTGCCCGGTCAAGGATGAAACACAGGAAACTGAGCGATACAACCGAAAAAGACATGGAGGAAGTCTTTGAATTGGCCAGAAGTCTTGTATTGGACATATGTAATCCATCAACGCATAAACCATTAGTGCTCTTAGACAATGCGGGCCGGCCAGCAAATGTTATACCCTTTCGATTGGAATCAATTTCAGAGGGAGTGGCATTTGTTCCGTACGAAACTTTGATGGAGGCTGTGGATGCTGTATTCAGCGAACTATTGATAGAAGAAGGTTCAAGCACACGTACGGTTGAATTAGATAGCAAGATTGCCGCCCTAGAACATGACTACAGCCAACAGAATCAAGCCGAGTCAGAAGTTATTGAAAAGTCTAATGCAATTAGGAAATTGGCACTGGAACTCATGACCCTTCCTAGTGTTGTAACCGACATTCAAGACAAGTCACTATCTTCAGTTCTAGAGAAAAACTCTTCGAAGATCGTTACCATCGCCGGTCGGAAATTTCTTGAGATTGTCGATGAATCCATCCCATTTGATCCGCGCCTGCCGAGAATCTCTTCATTATTGTATGACCGAGCTAAAGAATTGGAAAGGGGTTGTCAATCAATTAGAAATGCGAAATCTAGACTAGTTGAACAGATGGAGGATCTAAGGAAGAAGGCTAATTTACTCCAAAAG
>JARBAV010000455.1 GCA_029237515.1 Nitrososphaerales archaeon | reverse complement strand
CATTATGCATGCTGAATCAAGGATTGAGACTAAGAACCTTCCAACTGTGTTACTTGATGGAATATTTGAAGGTGAAAAAGGGATTGGCAGCTTGATCGAAAATCTAAGAATTGAAACCTTTAGAGATATTAAGAATATAGGATTCGATCGAAGACAAAGGGCGATATATAGAATTTATGATATTTATATCAGAACACATCTGGCTGTTACCATAAAAGAATACTTTCCAATAGATCTTCCCTTATGGTATTCATGATAAGAAGGATCTTGAGTTCAAGTATATCGGTCCGACGGTCATTCGTTCTGAAAAGAGTAAAGTCCTCCACCTTCGTATGTTTACTGGAACAGCAAGACACGTTTCCGCGGAAGACGCTACTTCAGCCTCCTAATCTTTGGTTTATTCAAACGACAAAGAATTTAGCATTATCTCGTTCTGCCTTGTTGAATGACCGAATTGTTTAGTTACTTGTTAAAAAAAGATTTCGATTATGGTGGCTAAAGATTCTACTTTGTTGTTCGACTGTTAAGGCCTTCCTAATTTCCTGTCGATGATGACAACAAAATGCTTTAACATTTGTTCGGCGATCGAATTTAGGAGAATAAGAGCATTCATAGTCTACAAGTTCTTCGATCCTATTTAGGAGGTAGAATGATCCCATATCAGCGATGACACACAACCCTTTCGTCCCAGAGTCTTGTGTACTCTGTACTAAGGAACTTATGAGAGGCAAGATCCGATAGGGTTTGTAGTGTATAGGAAAGGAAGCATATGAATCCTCGAGTTGTTGACCAGATGCCCAAATCCCTTCTTTAGTTCTCGTGCCATTTCCATGGATACTCTCTGTTCCACTAGGCTGTATCTCAAAATTTGAACATGAGTACGCGGTGACTGAATCCATTATTACTATAGGCCGTTTTCTCAACTCTCCGAGCTCTACCCCCACCCGTCTAAGCACATTTTTTATGTTACTAGCAGTGTCGTAGTAGGATATTATCAAAATCATTTCATTATCTGAACTATTAGAACTTTTTTCTACGAGTACATTTTTGCAATATTTTGAGTATAATTGTCTAAATGACCTCCGATTCGGGTAAACCAACATGTTATGTTCTCCATAGTCAGAGACCAGCAGCTCCTCAACCATAGCATTCGGATCAGCTGTAAGAGCTATCTTTTTTTCGGAATAGAATGCATCATCAAGAAAGCCGAACAATGTGCTGGAATACCCTCATCGAACTAGCAGCTCAATTAGAACTTCTCCTTCCGCATATTTATTGGTTTATCGATTCATGAATATTAGCATTAGAAATGATCTTCCGATATCAAGCTAATTTGGATCTTAAGAGGAGTTTAGCGGACGCGTCATCTCTCCAGCTTATTTAAACGTCGGGAATTCAAGATTATGGAATGGGTGAAAAGCTTAGCAAAACCTCTGTCTTATCCTAGAAGCACCTGAAGGATCTAGGGCCTAGATGGACCGGGTGGGATTCGAACCCACGACCTCGGCAATGCCAATGCCGTATCCTACCAGACTAGACGACCGGCCCTATCTAGAGTCACAATATCCTCGATATTAATACGTTTGACAGCAGTTAACGATATTATATCGCACTTTATACTGTGTACTGGTTTAGGGTGGCGCCGGAACAATCTGTAGGAGCGGTAATAAAATACTGGTCACCAAATGGGGAAAGAGGAACAAACTCCGAGTTTTTGCTATTGCGAAATAGGAGGGGCTTCTGGGGTTTCCCACAAGGACATAAGGAAAGGGGAGAGACTGAGCTACAGACGTTGGTTAGGGAAGTAACAGAAGAAACTGGAATCAGGTCAATTGACATTCAATCCTATATCGGAAAGATTAGCTATTCCTTTTTCAGGGGTGATGGAATGAAGTCGGAAAAGGAAGTGATATTTTATTTTGCGACTACTAATACAAAAAATGTTAGAATTTCTGATGAACACGCAGGCTATAAATGGGCTTCCTATCTCGATGCATTGTTAATGCTTGGTCACAGACAACTTAAATCAATATTGTCGAGAGGACACCGAAAAGGGCTCTATTGAATTTTCGACAATGAGTTGTATCTGATACAATACTTAGTATGAATTTTAGTATATCGGAATAGATTTATATCAATGTTCAGAGGGAATAAGGAGGAACGTTTAGATCATGGTTAACGGTAAGCGAGTTGTACTGACTGCAGATAGGAGTCTTATGACCAATTATAGAGGCAATTTCCTTTATGGTTTTATCGCCTGTGGACCATATGAACTAGTTCCGGAGTTTGTGTTCGATAAACTCTTCTGTCCCAGTGTCGAAACTGATAAGGAAACAGGGGGAGTCAAGGTCGCTCAATGTGGATTGAGGAGGGTAGAGGCTGCTTTGCTCAAAGAGTACAAGTCTCAAGACATCTTTATAGCTCACCCAGAGATGCTCCAAAAGTGTGTTGGGCCTGAAACCAAAGTAATCGGGATAAATGTAATGGATCCTCTGGGAATGGCCCCTGTAACAACTACAATGTCCCCCGAAAAACTTTCCTATGTTGCAATGAAATTTAAGAAATTGTGTGCCTCCATAATCCAACTCAAGAAGAAATATGGGTTCAAAGTTGTTGTTGGAGGGAACGGCGCATGGGAGTTAGCCAAGCCAGATCGAATGAAAATTCATGGTATTGATACTGTAGTTATAGGCGAGGCGGATGAATTGGCACTTGACCTTTTTCATGATCTAGAATCTGGCGATGCGCCAGAATTACTTCACACATTTGTAAGAAGAATTGAGAATATTCCAAGTATTCGTGGGCCAACAATAAATTCACTAATTGAGGCAATGAGAGGTTGTGGCAGGGGGTGCGATTTTTGCGATGTCAATAAGCGTTCAAAAAAAGATATTCCACTTGAAAGGCTGCAGGAAGAGGCTAAGATTAACTTGAGATACGGTTTTGACTCGATATGGCTTCAATCAGATGAGATGCTTCTTTATGGTTGTGACAACAAGGACTTTGTTCCCAATTCTGATGCCATAATCAACTTATGGTCTGGGCTCAAATCTGTAGGTGCAAACTTCATAGGCACTACGCATATGACTCTGTCAGCGGTAGCGAGCTCGCCCGATCTTATCACAAAATTATCGCATATCAACGGAATGGAGAGTAGCGGACGATGGTTGGCTACCAACTTGGGTGTCGAAACAGTTGCACCGAGAATGGTAAAGAAACACCTTGGCGTTAAAACAAAACCTTATCAGGCTGATGAATGGGGTGCAGTAGTGAGACAGGGCGTCAAGATTTTGAACCAAAACCATTGGTTTCCGGCATTGACCCTTATTATAGGGTGGCCAGATGAAACTCCCGACGAAACTCAGTACACCATCGATCTGATTGATGACTTTCGGGAAACTAATATGCGTGGACTTGTTGCGCCGTTACTATACCAGGACTTTTCAGAGAGAAATTCAATGCATTTTGGGAATCTCAATGAAGCACAATTTGCTCTATTTTGGAGGTGCTGGCAACACAACCTGTGGGTAATAAATGACATCATACCAATCATAATAAGGAACAAGACATACGGTCCCCTTATGAAAATTTTCATGGCGACTCTGATAAAAGCCGGAACATGGGCGATAATGAGGTATTTGAGAGGATTATCTAAGAATCTTTTTGATGGAAGACCACCAGAAGAAATTGTCTCCAAGTATTCGAGAAGAAAATCTGTTACCGCGTCTCTACCTCCAAAGCTTTAACAATCTGCCACATCAGAAATAATTAGCTTCGTACTTTATGAAAGACTTGTTTCTT
>JARBAV010000454.1 GCA_029237515.1 Nitrososphaerales archaeon | reverse complement strand
TGCGTACTTTGCTGCTCCTATAGAAGCTTCAGAGCCATCCATTGCTACAAGAATCTTCGAGATTTCTTTAGCTCTGTGCATCAAAATAGTGCTGGATGATTTACCAAATATATATGCATTGCAGCAACTGCTAGCCTTCTTACCTGTATCACAAGTGAAAATTGGTTGGGGATCTAGTAGTTCTTGTAAGAATTCGTGACTAATCGCCTTCTGTAATAGTTTCTCTAAGACATCTCTGATGTCTTACCTGTGTCTGCACCACTGTACTGCTATGCACGGATCAAGGCAGTGCTGTCTCCAGCGTGGTCGGATACAGAATTGAGTACATTAGACGTCCTAAAAGCTAGGTGGTATTTGTTATGATGGAACCTAATCTCCAAAGAGGTAGTATTACGAATATGTATATATGTATATGATCCCGTATTCTATATTTGAACCATATTTCTAACTAATCAATGTTACAACAAGAATTATGTAAGTTCTCGTCATAATAGACACGACAATCGAATCAGCATCACTCAAACATGTGCGAAAAAGGTCAGATGTACCATGACTAAACGGGAGGTGATTACAATTAGGTGACTTTAGATTAAGAAACGTTATACGCCTAATGTCAACATTGTAAATTTGACAATTCTTATTGGTTGCTTGGGGATTATCATGGCAGTTGTAATTTCCATGTCGTATGGATCTTCGCTTTTTACAAGTCTAATACCTCTTTCTCCATCTTCCGAAGAAGTAGCGTCAACGTCGACTATGCCCTTCATAGACCTTGGAAATGTAAATGGCTTCATATTGAGTTCAGATGGTTTTGCCGGTTAGTAGTGTCTCAGTACATGTTTACAAACATACCGGATTAATATACTCAGCAGATAAGAATCCGGGTTGCTTCTATTACATCCATTTCTGGCGGCGCTTATCTGTTTGACGATTTACCATCTGGTGTCTACAAATTCACCGTTAAATATCCGGACGGCGATGTTCAAACAATAAATAATTATGCAGTATGGCCTAGTTCAAGTTCTTTATATGTCTTTAGAGAGTAGAAGAAAGTAAATTCATACACACGTTCTTAAACAGTATTTCTTTCAATTATTTTTTGCTTGGTTTACTCATGCTTGCATATCATCGATCGAATAGTGTTGTAGTTAACCAATGCGACTCAGGAATTAAAGAAATTAAAAATGGAGAGAAGCCGACTAATTGCTTGCGTTTGTTCCCTATGCTATCAATCACTTCCACTCCCATACTTTAGCTGACGTATTCCCTGACTCATCTGTTTCATATTCGAATACTCCTACTAGGTTGTTAAGGAAAGATAGTTTTCCAGTCGAAGACGTACTATAGAACTACGAACCTGTAAATCTTTTTTTCCTGGACTAGCAACACGTCCTACGCCTTGTCCAGTCCAGGTTGCTATTTCCTTTCCATCTTTACTCATCAATACTCCTTGGCCTTCACCATATATCGCTCCACTAGGTCTCGGAGTGCCCCAATACGTTACGGTCGCTGTTGTCTCTACACCTCTATAGTCCCCTGTTGCTGAAAAAGAGGTTTCTATCCTTGGTTGTCCACCTTCGACATCCAATACTCTTTGACTTGTTATCTTGCCTTTCTCTTCACTTATTAGATCTCCTAACATGTAATAACCAGAAATTAATAGGACATCTAAGTTTTAAAGGATTGTATAAAGTAAAAAAGTCTTCATGGAGCCCAATATGATTATAGAACTGTGCAAGTTGAACGACAGATATATGAGAAAATTTTATCTCAATAATACAATCGCCGCCACCTTGTATTATTTTCTGTTATTTTCCATAATTGGCCTAAATTCATGTATCGCATTTAGGCACTGTTCATGTGCGAGGTACTTTTCAAAAGGATAGCCAGTCAACCTTCTAATCGAATCCTGATTGTTTGATGAATTCTCCGAATATCTGACGTTTCTTAAGATGACGTTTTTCTTCTGATCCCAGTATCAAAGAGAGCATTTTGACAGCTTCAAGAATGTGTTTCCCTTTATTCAGCATCACACACTCTGCACGTTGGCCAAAAGCAGCATCTATCATTTCCGCTCTAGTCGGAAGTCCACTCTTTGCCATAGTCTCGAGCACCTGTGTAGCCAAGATAACCGGAACATGAGCCGCTTCACACATACATAAAATATCTTCTTGGATTGCAGGTAGGTTTTCAAAACCCATCTCCACTGCAAGGTCGCCTCTAGCAATCAATATTCCAAAGTTCGGAAGATCAAGGCCAGCCAATAGTATTTTTGCAAGACTGTTAACGGCACCACTTGTTTCTATCTTTGCAATAATTCCAAAATCTGCTTTTTCTATATTCAGCAAGGCTTCATATAAGTTCACAATATCATTAGATGAATACACAAAAGAAAGACCCACTGCTGTAGCGTTATTAACAATGAACTCTAAGTTATCGATGTCTTTAGATGTCAAAGCAT
>JARBAV010000048.1 GCA_029237515.1 Nitrososphaerales archaeon | reverse complement strand
GCAAGCAATAAACAGAATTTATCAATTCTTGATTGAAATTGGATACCAAAGGAGAAGAAAGTTAAATTAATGCCTATATGTTATATCTGTGGTCAAGCAGAGATTATCCCATTCAAATGTAATTACTGCCAAGAATCATTTTGTAATGTTCATAGGAATCCGATTAACCATTTTTGTCCGTTCTTAGATACTTATGATAAGAAAAGGAAGAATATGGTAATTGGTAATGATTCCCAAAATTATGGCCTTCGAACGTCCTCTTCCTTTTTCAAAACTTTGTCAAGAGTTTTAACTATTAAATCTTCTAGAACTGAATTATTTCATCTTTCATTAGCAACTATTCTAGTTACTGCTGTGGGTCTTTCTTTAAACGGTTATCGATATGTCTCGTGGCAGTTTCTGGCTATATTTGTCTGTGCTTTTCTGGTGCATGAACTTGCTCACAAGTTTCTGGCCCAATATTATGGTAGTTGGGCAGAATTTAGAGCCCAAACTTGGGGTTTAATCATAACAGCAATATCCGCGCTTCCATTCATGCCGTTCAAATTCATTGCTCCTGGCGCTGTCATGGTTGGCTTATCGGACAGAAAAAAATTTGGTAGAGTAGCCTTAATTGGTCCTGTGACTAATTTGGTGATGGGTTTTTCGTTTCTGTTATTATATCTGTTTTACGATCCATTCAATCCACTTTTTGCTGTTGGAGCATCGTTTAATGGCTGGATCGCAATGTTTAATCTATTGCCGTTTGGTGTATTGGATGGACAAAAAATCTTTGATTGGAACAAATTAGTATGGATAATTGCAATGGCAGCTGCTATGGGATTATTCATAATTGCATATATTTGATACTTTTGAAACATAATACCATGTTTCAATAAAATCTTTATTCGTTCTTGTTACAGCAGCTATTACGTATGTTAATATATCTATTAAATTGTTTTGGTACCAATACTGAGAACTACCTATCTAAGGCAGTAGTTTGTATATGCCAACCCATAAGTAAGAACCGGTTAACTAATATTCATATAAAATGGAATTGAGTCAATACTAAGGGCCTGAACAATATTGCTAGTTTTTGCATTCATATTCTGGTTTCTAAGTATACTAATTTACGTTTATTATACCACTTTCAGTTCAATTGACGATTTTATAATCTATGGGAAACCCTTGGATAACTCACCTTTTAATCTTCCAGAGGTTAAAATTACGTCTCCTAAGAACGGAGATTCTATATATCTTTCTTCAGAATTGACAATAGAAGGTACATCATCTGATACAGGTAATACTAATTGCACAATTCTTTCATCTATAAATAATATTCAACCATTTCAAAATGCTTCTGCAATTGGGCCACAAGAAGAACAAGACTTTTCTAATTGGAATTCCACTTTTCTTAATGCGACTAATTTGCTAAGGCCTGGAAAAAATACGATTACTTCACTTATTGTTTGTTTGGATACTAAGAATAATACACCTACCTCATCATCTCATTTAATAAATCTTACAGGACTGTCTACTACTACGGATAATCAATCTATTTTGTCATCAGTTTCTAGGGTTATACATGATGACTTGGAGAACAAAATAGTTGAACAACGCAAAAGTTCTGATCAATCAACGACAAATCTCCAAAACAATCCATACTCAAGACCGGTACATCAAAATAATGATCAAAGTCAAAGTCAGAGTCAAAGCACACTTTCTCCTAATAGCGGCCAGAGCACAACTGAAAATCCTTGATCATCATATTCTGTAATTTCTAAAGCATAAACAAAAGTAAGATTTTCTTATGAATAAGCTCATGTAACCGCCCGAATAGGAATGAACTATCTCTAAAACAGTATCGAATCCTACAGATGGATCGAAAAGCAAATAATACAATAAATCAAACTAAATATCGTTAATAAATAGAGGATCTTCGAGTCTGAAGATACGACAAATATTCTAAATTCTAAAACTAGTTACCGTGTTGTATAACGATTATTATAAAACTCCGTTATAATTTAGAATCTAGAGCCATCTGAAACTAACAGTAGCCTCAGTATTACTGTTCTTCCTAACCATATCCACGCTGTTTCAATACTTTGTGAATAGCTGTAGCGAACTCTTTTGGCATCCATAATGATATGTCATGATGACCTGGGAACTCCACATTCTCGCAACCAAGTTTAGATGCTAGAGCTCCAGTTGCCTGGACGTAGTATGCATCATCACTATCTCTTCCTGTGGCTGTTATCAAATGTACGTTATTTTTTCTAATGCTCTCAATATTGGGTAGATATTCGAAGAAGACCTTGAATTCATGCTTGAAGAAGAAGTCTACATTACCAGAGATCCGGTTGTTGAGGTAGGTAGGTAATGGAGAATCAGGGACGTTTATCAGAGATGCCATGAATTCCGTTTGCGCAGAAAGCGAGCCTTCGTGTTGACTTTTTATATAGATGTTTCGAACAAAAGAACGCCATGTTTCGACATCACCTTCTGGCAACATCTCGATTACTGGAGCCTCATAAATTATTAGAAAGTCAATTATCTCTGGCATGGTTGCTGCAAGCTCAAGGCCTATGATGGCTCCTCCACTTCTTCCAACGACGATAGCCTTCCCATTTCCCATTGCTTTGATAATGGAAGCGGCATCACGAGCCTGTTGGGCAACCGTCATGTCAACGCTTCGATCCCCAGAGCTGCGAGAATTGCATCGTCTATCGTATGACACAGCAGTAAATTTATTAGCAAGAATTTCCGCTGCAGAAGAATAATACCCCGCGTCTTCCATAGCACCATGGATCATTAAAAGAATTGGACCGTTACCTCTACGTTCACAATAAATCTCAGCACCTTCATTCAATACCTTCTCTATAATAGGAGTCGGCATGCTACAAAATAAGAGCTGGATACATATTAATCAAGATATATGATATGATAGT
>JARBAV010000453.1 GCA_029237515.1 Nitrososphaerales archaeon | reverse complement strand
TAGCCAGTATCTGTGAAATTTTGGATTTGTTATCGGTTATCCTTACTAACCTGTTCTGAGGTTCGAAATTCACAGCTATGTCAGAGAGGCCTGAAATACCTCTAACCTGCGCTAATATTTCATAAAAGTCTGGACCTTTGATAATATCTGGTTCTCCTTTAACCAACTCATTTTCAAGTGAATTGAATGCTATTTTCTTGATTGGAGGGGAACGAATATCTCCTACTGGTAGATCCCTTTTACCTATCAATAGCTTCCAGGCATAAGCTGTACCCAATCCTGCCACGAAGCCTCCTATATGTGCAAAATATGCTACACCTCCAGATTGTGGGAATATAAAACCGAAGACTAATTGCATAATAAACCATATTGGCAAGAATGCAATTGCTGGAATTCTAATAGTTGTGATAAAGAAGGCAAATACTATTGTGAATATTTTCGCTCTAGGAAACATTACTAAATAAGCTCCCAATACCCCTGAAATTGCACCCGATGCTCCAACAGCCGGAATCAAAGAATTAGTATCATCCGTTGCGATCAAACTGTGGGAATAGGCTGCTAATATCCCCCATAATAGGTATATTAGAAGGTATTTCAGATGTCCAAATCTGTCTTCTATATTATCCCCAAAAACGAACAGAAAAACCATATTGCCCGCTATGTGAGCAAATCCACCATGCATGAACATTGAAGTAATGATGGACACTACATCTCCAGAGAGTACGAACCGAGGAATGGAACCGTACGTATAGAATAATTCTTGTGTCGCGATAGGATCTGCAAAATTACTCGTAAACGACAATTCCCAAATAAATATCACGACGTTAACAAAGATCAGACCATAATTGACATATGGTCTTCCATGAAGTCTTTGGGTATCATCGTGAATTGGGAACATAAGGAGCTTATTTCGATCTAGTTGCAACCTAAGGATCGGATAAATTTGTATACTTAAAATCCACCAAATGGATTTGCGTTAGGAGTAAAGTCCTCGTTCTCAGAATGTGCTTTTCGAGAATGTCTCTTCAACCGCTCTTTATCATCGAATTTCATGTCACAGTACTTACATTTGAATTCGTTCAATCCTTCTTCACTCTTCTTCTTGAACAAAATCATATGATCAATCGATATTAAACAATACAATACAACTTCATTAACCTTATGTAGTCGATTCTCTTTGGAAACATCGGATAGCGCCTAATAAGCTTGTTAGTCTAATCATTGGTACCTGCAATATATTGGCCCTAATTACTTGGCTGCGCTAATCCATCACTATCATTGTTAATGTGGACTTGACCCCATTGAGTTTTCTCAGCTTCCACGTTATAGTTTCTTTGACCTTCTCCATTGTGTCAGCTTCCACTTGTGCTACGATATCATATACGCCATAAACCTGGTAAACCTCTCTAACACCTTCGAGTTTATTGAGCTCGGTAACGATAGAGTCTTCGCTTCCTAGTTCTGCATTCATTAGTACAAAGGCCTGAGGCATACACCTAGATAGTCTTTGCTGGTGTATAAAAACATGTAGATGAGCTCAATTTGGATTAATTTTTCCATGTAGTAGTCTGTTCGAAGCTTTTAAGGCATCATAAAAAAACCAGGCGCTAGGAACAAATTGTGTTTTGTTAAGCGTAGTCACTTCAGTAGAATAGGAATAAAATTATAAATACCCGATCTTAAGACTCTGACAAACCATCAAAACCTAGAACAATGGCTCCTCTCATTTATAGGGCAAGATAGACCCACTGTTTCCATTTTCTTGAGTTCAGATCTCCTGTGGCAACTTGCTTTCGTCGAAAACACCGGCCCGGTTCCATTGGTGTGCGAAATAATCTTCGCACCATTCATGAAATTCTTTATTATCACTATAATATATTATATTCAAGTCGGGCCTCCCCTTCAAATTAGGAAATGCAACACAGGAATGCTTTTCATTAAATATCAAGACTAACTTCACACTATCAAGCATTCTTCTTTCTACCATCCCTTTAGAGATCAAGCTCCGCCAGCCTATTCTTTCTAAGATTTCACCCCTTCCCTTCGGAACGACTGGATCTCGTGGGAATATGTAAGAAAATTTTACGCCACTTTGAATTCGTGAACTAAGTGTCTCAATTAGATCAACTGGTACTTCTGAGATTATTTCTTTAATGTATTCGTTTGAGTTCAAAAACATATACTTCCACCTTTGGAGTATTGCCATAACACCATTAACGACCTCACATTCTGCCAGACATCCTATCCTAAGAATGAATTTCAATGGAAGATCGCCAAATGAATGATCTTTAAAATATTCTCTATTCTGAAACATGAAGGAGTAGCTTGGGATAAGTGAAACAATAGATTCTCCATATGGTGTAAGTATGAGGTCTCCCTCAAGTCCCTTCGTAACAAGATTTGAAGATACAAGTCTTGATATGTTTCTGTGGGTTTCTTGCATCGTTGCATTAAGCTCTTCGGCAAGGTGTGATAGACGGTATGATTTGTTTCTAAGTTTCAATAGAGTAGAATATCTTAAATCTCCAGCTAACTCGAAAAACAAGGAGTTGACCTCCTCCTCGCGCTCTCCATCCATCGATCAATGACCGTGCGCCTAAAATTTAAACTTGACAAATATAGCTAGATCAAAACCTATAATTCAAATTTAGTTAAAAGTCGCTGAACCATTGAAGAATGTGCCATAGCTAAGGACTGACTCGGGACATGGTCCGTGGAAATAGGACCAGTTCCTTGATATCCTCTATGCCAATAAACCATCTCAGTAATCTTTCGATACCCATCCCAAATCCTCCATGTTCAACCGATCCATATTTCCTCAAATCAAGATACCATTTGTAATCAATAGGATCGAGTCCAGCTTGTCTAATCCTATTGGAAAGTGTTAATAGGTTCTCTTCTCTCATACCTCCACTACTTAACTCTCCGTACCCTTGTGGTCCCAAGAGATCAAAAGTAAGGCTTGTTCCGGATCGATCTGGATTCTCTTTGACATAAAAAGGCTTTACCGAGGTAGGGTATCCGATGACGAACAAAGGCGTCATCATTTTTCTAGTTAATTCCCTTTCTGAATCAATACTCAGGTCATCTCCCCATTCAACCGCTCTAGATTTTCCGTCGAGTTCAGGCATCTTGAAATCAAGTGATTTCAGCTTTTCAATGGCTTGATCGTATGTAATGATGGGAAATGGTTGTGCAACTTCTTTAAATCGACTTGAGTCCAATTCGAGAAACTTCAACGATTCTTTCCGCTCATTAATTGTCTTATCAATCGTATACCTAATTAGGTCCTCTTGAATTTGCAGAAGATCCTTAAGGGAGACCCATGGCGACTCGCACTCGAGATGTGAAAATTCTGCCAAATGCCTAACTGTTCTAGACCGTTCTGCTCTAAATGATGAAGTAAGACTCCAAACCGGACCCAGTGAGAAAATCATTGCTTCAAGATAGAGCTGCGCACTCTGCGATAGGAATGCCACGTCGTCAAAGTAATTAAGCCTGAAGAGAGTTGATCCACCCTCTACAGAACCCTTCACTATTAGTGGTGGGGTAATTTCCAACCATTCATTGTTCGAAAACCATTGTCTTAGAAACTTAAGCATTGACGCTCTAATCTTGGCAATTTCTATCATTTTCCTTGTACGTAATACGAGATGTCTGTTATCCAGGCGCAACTCAGCGCTTTGATATTCACCAAGAGGATAATCCTTTTCTGAAACCTGAAAAATCTTGAGATCTGTCCCAGTGATCTCGAACCCTCCTTCCGGAGCACGAACATCTTGTTTTACAGTACCGGAAATTTGGACTGATGACTCCCTTGTCACATTGTCCAACTTTGATGAGGGGAAAACACATTGTATGACAGATCCGCGATCATCTCTAAGAAGAACGAAAGCGTTTCCCTTTTGTTTTCTTAGCCTATACACCCAACCTCGTAGCGTCACCTCTTTCCCAATGTAATCTGAAGATAATATATCACGTATCCTCAAATCACTAACTCAAGCCTTCCCGCCAATTTCT
>JARBAV010000452.1 GCA_029237515.1 Nitrososphaerales archaeon | reverse complement strand
TTTGCCTAATACCCTTGACTCAGCTACCTTATGTATTAGCGTCGCCTTCAGCTAATAGTACCCTAGGAAATGGAACAGTAGTAGAAATCCTACCGATGGAAAAAAACGGATCAGTTTCAACTCTAGACTCGATAGAGGCCATAATAGAGAATTCACAAAATTCGGGTGTACTCGGTCGAATGGCTAAATGTGGAGCCACAATGCAAAACATGACCGAGGAACAACATCAATGCGTTGACAATTTGGCAATGGGTCCAGAAAGCTTGAAATGAATTCGAAAATTAAGCAATTAAGTGAAGCCGAGCATAGATTTAAGTAATGTCTGTCTAAATGAATAACTTATTGTAAATGTAAACGCATTAGGAAGTTTAACTAAATTAATTGGTTGTCATACAGGATAATTGGACTAGGTCAACAATCCATAAGAATTCTTAAAATTAAAAGTAAGACAATCATAGGGAGCCTGTTAACCGGCTATTTTCACTGATAATGTATCATGTTAGAACATAGACAACTTTTAGAAAAAGATTAGAAAACAATGTCCTTAATTGTTTGAATAGATTTTAGGTTTATAATGAATATAATATTTGTTACCACAGATCTATGAATGAGTGGTTTAGCAATCGTATTAGGTGTAATATTGGTAGTATCCTATGTCACATCTACAACTGGAATTGCCTGGACGTACGGACAGGCAGAAGAAAGAAGAATTCACTTTCAAAGTACTCCGACAGATAAAAGCAATGTTAACACTGATACAGTGAAAGAACAATGGGTTATAGAATTTAATCAGCTCCTAAGTGAAAGCCAAGAAGTATCAGATGATAATTAAACTTAAAGACTTTAAGAAAGAATCATATAAAATGTAGATTCATTTTGAGTCAAGGGGAATTTTAAGGTAAATTAGGAAGCAAAAGAAAAGAAGATCAAATTGAATTTTTTTTGATGGAACGAGGAAGTACAAATCTTGATGAACGAATTTGGCAAGTTCCTAAAAATAATAAATGAACTACATTAAATCTTTGAATAATCTAGTCTTTTTACTGTCACGACAACTTCATCGTGATCCTCATCGGTGTCGCCCGTTTGAAACATCTCTTTGACTTCCTCATGATATTTCTTTGGAATATTAATAATCAATCTATCCATGCCTAACTTACCAATTGTCGACACGAATTTGATTTCTTTCATTTACTTGTGTATAGCATTGATGATATTTATACTGCTCTTTTTATGTTCGTATTGCTGGGTACGCTTGGGCATTGTATTACATCGTATTGCATGGTGTCCAGTGTGTTTATATCTTATTGCTACCTATGTAGCAATATGGATCTAATTTGCCTATCGAATAAAAGTAGTAAGCGCAACCAATTATTACTAAAACTGCATGTAGCCGAACCTGCATATTGCGACATGGACAGAAGTCAATCAATTGATAAAATTACTCAAAAGTGGAGCAATTGAGTAAGGGATGAACCAAAAAAATATGAACGAATTGGTGATGGCTATTATAGCAATCCTATCTATATTGGTGGTAGCATGCGCAATAAACAACTTGGTGAGTGGTCAATCAACGTCAGTAGTCAATATTACCGAACTTGATACTCTTGATAGGATGCGCTATACTGCTATTCAAATGACTATTATGGATTTACAGAGCAATCAATCTTTAAACATGACAGATGAACAAATAGCCAGTAAAATATTTGAATATCAGAGAACAAATGATTCTATCGATAGGCTAACGACGTTAGAAGTAGAGAATTTGTATAGGAACATTACACAATGAAAGGAACAGTATTCTTTCATACGTTATCAGTTCAACAATGTAAGCACGATAAGGATAAAGCTAGATTACCTATGAAAAAGGATCTAAATGTTGATGATGTCGTTACCGTATCTATTATTCAATTAACTATCTTTTTTATGAGGACAGAACATCAGGCATGTATGCCTGATGATCATACAACCTTAGAAATACTTAGAACAATCGGTGGTAACACATTAGAAATACCAACCACACCAATAAAAGCGCAGATGGACATAAGACCTAACTACCTCCTTGATAGTAGAGTAACTAATTTTTTGATGGGTTGAGAAAATGGTAATTGAGATAGGTCCAGTAGTACAGGATTTCACGGTCATCATGATAGTTGCTTCTGTTATGGCCTTGATTTCATATAAACTCAAGCAACCAATGGTCATAGGTTTCATCATTGCCGGGATGATTATTGGTC
>JARBAV010000451.1 GCA_029237515.1 Nitrososphaerales archaeon | reverse complement strand
TGTATCTATTCTATTCCGATTATCTTTTGTGGATTATACAAAAGTTAACCGTTCGTCTGGACGAACAGGAACGTAAATACGACTTCTCATATGCCACTGAATATAGCGTACCATGCCATGAATATATGCATGCAGAGATTCCTTTGTATTTATTTTGAGCCGGCGTACAGTATCAGAAGCTCTATTGATGGTACAAGAAAAGAATTCGAGCACCTTCTTAGCAAGGTCAACGGCACTATATTCTGACTGATAGGTAGTCTGTGCATTGAAGATATGTTATGTCCACACACTCTTAGAGAAGTTTGAATACAGAAAATTCCTATTGCTATTCTATTACTATCAACCAATCAGATGGTAGCTCGCATCACTATATATGCTCATGTCCTCATGTAGTGATAAGGTTATTCCTATCTATAACGTCATACATGCAAGTTTTGTTGAATGATGTAAGACACCTATCCAAGATTTTGATAGTGGTGAGAAGCCACCGCAATCACAATCCCAACAAACAGTAAGCAGCAAAACACGAAACATTACCTTTAGACTAGATCAGAACGTCGTTGAGGAACTTCAAAGAGAAGCTGACCATCAGGAGATTTTTCTTAACATGCTGACAAACTAGGTCTTGAGAAGGTTTTGTAGTTGTGATAGATATGAAAACAAGATGGGCTTATGCCTGTTCCAAAAATCATGCTTTCTGATACTGGCTTGCAATTGATCTTATTACGTCTGTTTTTGTTATTATTCCTGCTAGGTCTTGATTAGATCCGACGATTGGTAACCCACTAATTCTATTTCTTGTCATAACATATGCAGCCTCAGTGAGCTTAGAATGTATTGATATGCAAATTGGATCTTTTGTCATTACATCAGCGACAAGAAACGCATTCTTTATTCCTGATGGTATAAACTTCTGTTCTCTTCTCTTAGATATTTCCTTTTCCTGAGTTGTCCAGAATCTTCCATATGCTCCCATCCCGAATAATGAGCCAACTGGAAGTAAATCATACGTAGTAACTATTCCCACAGGTCTGTTATTTTTTATTACAACCACTCTAGATATTCTATTATCTATCATAAGCATGAGAACAATGTGGAGGGCCTCATCTTCATCTACTGTAAAGACATCTTTAGTCATGTATTCTGATACTAAGGCCTTCTTTCCCTCTTTTGATTCCATCCTAGTACGTGCCTCTACCAGATCACTTTTGGTGAGAACTCCTATTAAATTACTGGCAGTGGTACTTTGTCGCCGCCTCTTAAGATCATCTTTCACTATGATGACTGAGCTGATTTCATTATCCAGCATTAATCTGGCACAATATGCAACACCATCATCCTCTCTTGCAGTTATCAAGTTCTTACTCATAACTTCATCCAATCTAATCTCATTTAGACGTCTATTCGGAGCTTCCTCATACAAGAAACGTGCAATATCCTTTTCTGTAATCACTCCTTTGGCAACTTTGTTATTATTATTCTCCTTGTTTTGTACAATAACGATTCTGCTGATATTATATCTGATCATTATGTTACGAGCGTCATATAGAGTGTCCTTAGGATCCAAGGTGATAGGTCGGTGCTGTATTGCAATGTCCTTTGCCCTAAGTTTCATATCTGGAATATACTCTCAGTTCATTTAACTATCTTTTGCTTTCCATTGAGCTTCTCTATTGGAATATTGCACCCCTCGGCATTTTCTGAATAATTAGTAACTGTATGAATTGTTCATCAATAGCGTACTTCTCTCTAGTGAAATGCAAATGTTAAGAATCATCTCATCTTATTGCTTGGCTCGATAGCAGCTACCCACAACTTTACATAGTCATTATCTAATAGTCATTATAGAAAGGTACTATATCTATATCGTTTACTGAACGTAGCCCAGATAGGTAGGGTAACTTGGATCTTTGCTTAGTTGTTCAAGCAATATCATTAGACCGTCTTCAGTTGTTACTACATAATCTGAGAAGTTTACATGCAGGGTGTCGGTACTTCTATTCCTTCGGCATCGCTATGAGCAGGACATTCCTTTGCTAACTGCACCTCTCTATAGAAATCCTCTGATAATTTGGATAATACTAACACTGTCCTTTTGAAGATTCGCGCCAACTGTTTTCTTTAAGCATCCTTTTTCTATCTTCAGTAGAACCTCATAATGATAGAAATATTGTTTGAATTACTATGGGTATTGAAATAAGGTTGCAAAGAAGCTGGAGAGATATACTGGCTGTAATTACATTTAACACCACTGGTATCGAGCTACTGCTAAGTATCCTAGAGAAAGTGAGAAGGTAAGACACAGCCAGTTCCGCAATATGAAAACAATTAAGAGCCTTCTATCTTGCCAGCATTTCTGCCATAGGAGAGCAGTACACGGATATTGGTCCGCTTCTCATCAAGTATTCTCGCCCTCCCACTCTCCAGATGCTGTCAAGTATGTAATACAAGATGATAATTTATTGTGTTTTATTCAAAAAATAACCATTCTATTTTATGCAATCCTCTCAGCCTAACAAGACACTGAAGGTATATCAGAATCCGTCCTCGCAGTTATAGCGATTCATCATAGAATTTCACAGCAAGTTTGGATGTAACCTTAACAGTAGCTATACATGTTTTAGATCTTTTTAGCTAGCCCTTTATTACCCCCAGCGGTATCAATCTAGCAACCCTAGTCGCGATTCCCAGGTTATGGGAAATTGTTGCTATTACATCTACATCTTTATACGCTGCAGGAACTTCTTCTAAAATGCCACGCTTTGTTAATGATTTTATACAGATCCCTTTAGACTCTAATTCATTCTTCACCATTTCATAAGAAGGATACATTCTTTTTGCAGCAGCCCTTGACATGGTTCTTCCTGCCCCGTGAGCAGTAGATCCAAATGTAAGATTCATTGAGTTAACTCCTCCTACCAGTAGCCAACTAGCAGTGCCCATAGAACCGGGGATTATCACAGGCTGCCCTATCCTTCGGTACTTTGTTGGAATATCTTCGGATCCTTCTGGAAACGCTCTGGTGGCTCCTTTTCTATGCACTATCAAACTCCTGCTGCTGACGCTAGAGAATTCGTCATCATCATCATCTAATTCTTTTACTTTATGCTGTTCTATCTTGGCAATATTATGCGCTACGTCATATACTAACTGCATATCTAAGTCTCCATCGCCTAATTTTAATATCTTTTCAAAGGTCTTTCTAGTCCAATGTGTTATAAGCTGTCTATTTGCCCAAGCGAAATTTAAGGCGCATTTCATACCTTTTACATAGTCAACCCCTTCTGGAGAATAGTATGGAACACAAGCAAGCTCTCTGTCCGGAAGTTTTATGTCATACTTTCTCAGCGCCAGTTCAGATATTCGAAGGTAATCGCTGCACACCTGATGGCCAAAACCTCTTGAACCACAGTGAATAAGCACTGTAATCTGCCCTTCACCTATTATTCCCATAGTCTTTGCCGCGACTTCATTATACACTTTCTCAACTTTTTGAATTTCAAGAAAATGATTACCAGACCCCAAGCTGCCAAGTTGTGGGGTTCCTCTTCTTTTTGCGGTATCTGAAACTTTGGAAGGATCTGCTCCCTCCACACAGCCATTTTCTTCGCAAACTTCCAAATCTTTATCCGACCATCCATATCCATTCTTGACAGCCCATTGCATACCTTCTACTAAAATGAGATTTAGCTCTGATTCACTGAGCTGCACTTGTCCTCGGCTTCCCAATCCGCTTGGAATAGCCTCGAATAGTGCACCTATTAGTTCAGGAATCTGGGACTTGATGTCCTTTTCAAATAGATTAGTTCTAATCAATCGTACTCCACAGTTTATATCGTATCCGACTCCGCCTGGACTTATGACACCCCCTGTGAACTTTCTCTCCTCTTGCATAAGATTCAGGTCAATAGCAGCCACACCACCTACTGGAAAACCGTATCCTTCATGACCATCCGGCAATACAGCAACATGTCCAACAACTCCAGGTAGTGTTGTAACATTTGCAGCTTGATCTATAGTACGATCAGATAACATTAGTGGAATTAATGCATCATTGGAAAAGATGCGCACAGGAATTTCTATACCTTTCGCATGATCCTTCTGCAATATAAATTCAAAATCATTTATCTTCTTTATTGGGAGGTTTCTGTGTCTTGTGAAGATTTCTGAGGATCCAGCTGTTTGCAGTCTTATTTCCTTATCAATCATGACACTTCCCCCTTATACCGTTCTTATTCTGATCATGCAAATCAAGTGTATACGACAACGCTTCAATCCGCGCTACCAATTATCTAAAGTATCTCCCAAAACATAAGTATAATTTTCTCTATTTAGAAGGTTACTAACACCTTCCCAGCATCACATCTCCAGTAAATAAAATCTTCATACACATATTTGATGAATGATGAATATATACGAATTGAATTCATTGGTAGGCCGACAAGTTAAATCGACCATACACCCAATCAATGGTGGAAAACTCAAATATAGTAGGGATCTAATGACCCGTCTGGAAAACTTGAGTTTCAAAAGCTAAGGATTCATGAGTCCTCAGGATGTGGTATCTTGATAAATCCAGGCATCAGCATTAATTACGTACGTGGTGATGAAAGAGATAAACAATAATTCAGCATTACCAACAGAAATTGCACAACGCCATAATAAGCTAAAAAACTGTTACCTCGTACTTGGATATACTTCGGTCCGGCATCCAATTACTGGGACAATTTTGGAGACATGTAATGACTAAATCATGAAAGTACACAAATAACTTTCATATCGAATAATTCCTAAATGCCAAAGACTGAAAACCTAAAGCAAGAGACATAGTGACACGATTAAAAAGACAAAACGTCAACAGAATTGTCATTCTCGACACTGATAATAATAGAGAAACAGAACCAT
>JARBAV010000450.1 GCA_029237515.1 Nitrososphaerales archaeon | reverse complement strand
TGCCAGAAAACTATTGCTGAACGGAAAGCACGGTGTTTGCCTACTGGATTGTCATTACAGAAAACGAGAATAGGGTTTGTAACATAAAAATGGATCTCTAAATGGATAATTGACACAACCAATAAAAATAACAAAAGACATATTTTCTTTACCCTGAAGTAACTCTAAACTTGGTCATATGCAAATCGAACAGTGACGGTGGGGGATCATCGTAGACAGTGATTCATCCACCACCGTCACTTATCAATCAAGATCCCCAAACGAAATGCCACCAATTATTCCCTTCTAAATCCAAGAATTGAAACAATATTAGATTATACATAACACGCACTTTGTAATATTGAAGAAAAGGAAGCATGACGACACGGCCGTTGATCCATCTGTAGAAGAAATAATAAACAATTGGACTCATTGGTCACAAAAAGAAGGTCTATGTAGTATTGTCAACTGCTATAATAAACCTACCACTAAATGCAAGAAATGTAAAAATTATTATTGTAAAGAGCATTTCAAATCACATCTTGATTTGGTTCCCGATCGCGAGCTAGAGAATAGTGGGATGGAAAAGAATGGACTAGACGAATATACATAGTTCTCCACATTAATAGTATGGTTGCCAAATTCGGAGCATCAATTGACATGGTAAGGACTAATGGCTCTGCTATGCATCAGCATAAAATAGATAATTTCACCTTAACTGGAATGTTAATGCCCGATAATACTATGATGATATACAATGGAATTGTAACAATAACTATGAGAGAAGGCCCCGTTCAGGATGTGCCTATAAGTGCAACAGTTATGGATGGCAATGTCATAAGTTTATGGCTAGACCCATCTAGAATAGAAAACCATTTTGGAGATACTCCAATATATGGAACAGTTACAAAAGCGGTCGACGTAATGAAATAGATGTTTTAGTAAAGGCTCCATAGAAGAGATCGAGACCCCTTCTTTCTTTTTTGGTGTGGTTTGGTGGTCTATCTATCAGAAAAATATTCTTGAATAAAGGCCTTCATAACCACTTGTTATTCGATACTAATGACAAGTTATACTTCAACGAATGAAGCGGCTAAATTTGGGCGAATGTAGGCAATTTAGAAATAAGGTTTTAGGCTGTTAGATTGGTAACAATACTATACCATTGCTGCATATTCGTAGCCTATCTTTCTATCCCATTACACCAAATCCTGGAGGTGAAAGGAAGAAGTGATTATTCGTTTACAAGAA
The DNA here is from genome assembly GCA_029237515.1 of Nitrososphaerales archaeon. Classification (GTDB taxonomy): domain Archaea; phylum Thermoproteota; class Nitrososphaeria; order Nitrososphaerales; family Nitrososphaeraceae; genus TH5896. The sequence goes on along the minus strand of JARBAV010000450.1, from coordinate 11,670 downwards.
GATGAAGATCTTTAGATTATTTTTGTTGAGCAGTATTTAATTAAGAGAAGGAATGATATGCCCCAACTTTAACGGGTAAGGAAATGGCTATATAGCAATTGTGAAGAAAGGATAATGTAATTAATATTCCATGAAAAGCGAAAGTATTCTGTGATGAGAAAATGACAGTAAGTCTTGTATCATCAATAGCGATTTTGACAGTATTAGCATTTGGTACTTTATCATTTTCATTTCATTTCATTTGGTCCTTTTTTGAACATAGTATGTTGCTATTAGCACAAACTGATGATTCTTTAGATCCATCAACATTTCCATTTTCACTATCAACTTTGATAAAACAGGGTTCGCCTTATCTTGGAAACCTTTCAGCTCCCATTACTATCATCGATTTTAGTGACTTTCAATGTCATCTGTGCGCAAGATTTGTAAAAAATACTGAACCTCTAATTAATGAGACCTACATACAAACTGGACAGGCTGCCTTAGTTTTCAAACACCTGCCAAACAGAGGATTTGATTCCATGGGTGCCCATCTAGCTGCTCAATGTACAAACGATCAAGGAAAGTTCTGGCAATTTTACAATTTGTTATATGAAAATCAACAAGGGATAGATACAGGTTGGGTTAATGAAGAAAATTTGAAAAAGTTCGCATCCCAAATTCCAGGGCTAGAGATGGGGCAGTTTAACTCCTGTTTCAACTCCCAAAAGTATAGGGAATTTATTGACAATGATGTAAAGCTTGCTAATTCACAAGGATTTTTTGATACACCTAATTTTATCGTAGTCAATAGTGTTGATGGTTCAGATCCAGAGATAATAAGAGGAGCACAACCATTTCCTGCGTTCCAATCTGTAATTGAAAAGAAATTAGGTGAATTGAAGAAATGATTTTTGCATCGCGAATGTTAGAACATAATTGTTTGATCAAATTCTTAGATTGTAAAATTGTAAAATTTCAATAAATGAATTCGAACTACAAGTTCTAAGAGTACCGCTGATCGATTTAAAAATGGTCTTTAATCTGGTAGAAAATTGAATGTGTCCTAGATAATAATCACCTTCCCTGTCATCCATGGATGGAATACACATGTATAATTAGGTCCCAGGATTTTCAAAGGTGATAATAAATTCAATCAATTCTGATGTCCCTAGTGTGGATAGTCCTATCGGCATCATTACACCTGAATTCACATATCTTTCATTTCCTAACTTTGAATAGTTTGAGTTAGGCGGGAGTCACATTAGATTCTTTCCAGTGCTATCTCTTGCAACCGAACTTGTCGCTCTTGAATTATCCTTTATAATGACTTTGTATTTTCAGTGCAGAATAAGTGGATGTTTCCTTCTCATGGAACTAGAGTAAATGTTGCTGCCAAAATCATTTATATATTTAATACTATTCCCTTGAACATTGAGTTTACGGTTTGAAACATTTCATATAAGGATATTATATAATCATCCTTATCATATAGTGTATGACATGACATGGGTTATGCTCCGAAATTTCAAGTACTGTAACACATTTGGATTATTGTTTATCTTGAAGATCTTTATTTTATGACTATCTACAATTCGAACGTGTAAACCATCACATTAAACTTGATAGTCGCCAGTCATCTTTATTTGAGTTATCCAATCACACTTTATTCTAATCTTCGAGTGATGTAACTCTACAGCCTTTTTGTCAGGTGCATCGAGTAAACAAAACATCATCCCAGATTCTACGTCATAAAATATGTTAAGGGTCTTGACTCCATTTTCATCTCTAGGTTCCTGTTGAAATTTCTGTAAATCAGCTTCATTGAACTGACCCATTGAATGAAAGTCTATATATGTAGGCATTAATGTGAGAATATTTATTGTATGGTGAACATCTTAAAATTTTCGGTAAGGCAAGAGATTTTGAGGGGGAGAAGAATGCAGCTTTGTATCACTTAACTTTTTTTGACATAGCATGATAATATTACGATATGAAAAAATAGAGCGACCCAGCCATTTGTCTACTTGGTTCGCCCTACAATGTCAATACAGGAGTGTAGAATTCGCCGGGATCCCTACCTATCTTAAACACTCGCCACTTCACAATGTGTTCTCAATGCCGTTGTTGTTAATTTCCTAACAATTTAGCTGTTTAGCCAAAAGATGATGATTTCTTTCTTTTTTATCTGATTTCATGCTGTGTACAATAATTTGTAAGTCCGCTAAAAAATAACAGACCTAGAGGCTAGGAGAGAATCAAAGATCAAATCTATTGATTACTTCATTTACATAAGGTTTACAGTCTTCGATATCCAACTCCTTGATCGCCGGATATCTGTTATCCCCAAATGTACCCTCACATATTTCCGCACATGACGTTCCACTTTGATAGGTGGCTATACAATCAACATCTCCTCCTGAATAGCTCTAGCTCTCGCAGGTTCAATCTGCCAAGTGTATACGAAACTAAATATCGCTAGCGATATTCCTTAAGAAGGAGCAAACCTAATAATTTCTTTAAATTATTAGAATAGCATTGACAATGTTATTACCATTATCAGTGAAGGTTGTATTTTCGATACTTACGTATATTCTAGTTGCAACAGCTGTTGCAATCCCTTTTTGGATACTCTTTAATTTTTTTGATCAGCTCATCTTCTTTGAACCAATTTGGATCTTTTATCTGCCAGAAGACGCAATTACAGGATTTATCTTGACTACACTGATTTCGATTTTGATAGGTATGTTAGTTAGTATGAATATTTATGCAGTAAGACATTTTAATCTGAAGATTAGTAGGAGGTCATTATTTTCTGGATCATCGATGGGTATCATATCAAGTGTGTGTAGCAGCTGTTCATCTGTAGGCTTCCTTTTAATATCTACATTTGGTGGTATTGGGATCATAGCTTCTAACCTGCTTACAAATTATCAAACTCTCTTAAGAATTATCTCTATAGCAATTCTAATTTTTGCCTTATATTATATAAATAAGAGGATTATTCACAGTTGCGTTTTGGTTTACAAGGATCACAATATGACAACCGATCAGAAAAATCAGAGAAATTCAGACTTCTAAAAGAGAATCAAAGTTGAAGAAGAAAAAGAATCGGATTCGTACTATATGTTACTAGTGTACTGTCAGTATTAATGCATCAAATTCTAGCTCCTTAAATAGGGTTATCCAATACCAATAGGAATTGTTTCTATTCTATTCTAATTCAGCTCTGATACGTCTTGCTAAGGCATCCGTTGTAATCGGTTTCTTGATAAAGCATCCCATGCTTATATGCGGATACACTTCTCTAGCAGCATCCATATTAATTTCTCCAGAAGTCATAAAGCATACTTTAACGTTGACATCTTTCTGTAATATTTTTTCACATAATTGAAAGCCATCCATTGACGGCATGTTCACATCAATGAGTAACAGATCATAAAAATTAGGCTTAAATTCTATCAATGCATTTAAAGGATTGTCATAACTATAGACTTGCATTGCCGAGTCATTATTTTCTAATCCTATCCGCAATGTAAAAACGATATCAGAATCATCATCAACTATGAGAATTCTTTTGTATTGATGTCGATTAAATGATGATAGGAACGGGGACGATGGTGATGAAGACGTGGACGTTGATAAGGTTGATTGGCTTGTAGCCTCATTCTCTGCCGGCCTAATATTAGCTAATGTGTGGCTTGATTCACTATTATTTACGGCGGACAATTTAGACATAATCCAACCTCCTATTGTAATCATTATAACTTAAAATATACAAAGTATTCAGTTGAAAATTCAATGTCATAATAATCGAATGTCATAGATAAAAACTTTCCCTTATTATGGGAAATATTGATGAATAATGCCTCAAAATTCGCACAAATAAACCTCACAGTTCGTCGATGAGAGCATGAGAGAATATTTCTAAGCTTTCCAGACAAAAATAGATGATCGGACAAAGATGGATAGGATTATTAGATCAAGCGTAAGCTATTGGTAAACTAAAACTGAACGTAGCACCACTGCCACTATCATAACCATCACTATTTACAGTATTTTTTTCAGCTGAATTATTTTTTGCCCAAATTTTTCCACTATGTGCTTCTATTATTCCCTTACAGATGTACAGTCCAAGCCCCGTCCCCCGCTCAGATCTTGTAATAAATTTGGTAAATAGTTTGGGCACTATTTCTGAGTCGATGCCCCTTCCTGTGTCTATAACTCTTACAGTAATATGGTCGTAACTATCATCAATTTCTGCTGTAATGGTTATTGTTCCTTCTTCGGTAAACTTAATTGCGTTATCTAATAGATTAGATAACACCTGCTTAATTCTATTTTGATCTGCCAGAATATCCGCAGACTCGAGTTCGCTTGAACTAGAAAGGAAAATAGTTATGTTCCTATTGGAATTTCTGATATCGGTAGTATAATCTTCTACTATCTCCCTTATTATCTTCACAAGAGCAAAATTTTGTTTATTTAACTTCAAAGTCCTGCCTTCAATTCTAGTTACATCGAGAATATCCTCGGTAAGACGTTGGAGTCTCCTTGCGTTTCTAGCAATAATATCAATCATCTCTTTTTCTTGTTTGGCCTTACCATTTACGTTACTTTCTAAGAATGTGTCTGAGTGTTGAAGCACGTCTGATAAACCTAATATAGGTTGAATAGGGTTACGCAGCTCATGAGCAGCAATATTGATGAATTCTTTTTGTGCCGTACTGCGAATTTCCAATTCTTCACGTAGCTCACTCTGTTTCCACAATGTATCAAATATTGAAACATAGGATAATACTGTCGGTTTGCTATTAGAATATGTGGCAAGTCCTATCGCTTGCTCAGTATCTTCCACCGTGTCATCCTTGAGCTCTATCACAAGTGAGTACATCCTATCTACAATCAAGATACTCATTCTAGTTTGCATAGATGGTTCAATGTTCCGTATTTGAATACTATTGATACGTTCTAACTTCTGAATTATTTCTAATATTTTATCTTCTACAGGCACAAGAATTTTAACTTGGGTGTTGTACTGGATCGCACTTTCCGCAAGTATACCTAGACCGCCTGATTTTTCTTGACGGAGTAAAGCGTTCGATGAATGAAAAATTAGAAGTATCTCATTTTTGGCTGATCTAAGAAGTCTGTATCCAGTATTAACTATCTCATCTGTTTCTCTTAGGGTTTCGAGGACTTCTGGATGAATTCCTTCTTCTAGCTCTTTAATCCGAAGATGAGCTGGTGTTGCTTGACGCCAAAGATTTTCAAAGATAAAAAGATGTGCCTCTACCATTTCTTTCTGCATACAAAAGAGGAGGAGGTTGCTAACAGGCTCGCCTGGTGTATCTACAAAAAATGGTAAAAAGTACTCTTTGTCATCATGAATGGCAAAGTTACCCTTTGCACCATCCATATGACGCATTTCCAAATGTTTTATCTCCTCGAGCATACTTTTACAATATTCGAGATTTTCATTTCTTATATCCGTAAGAAATTTTATCATAATCCCTTTCTTGTCAACTTCCAAGTTGTTCTTCCAAATAGGCCCAGTTTTTCTAATTCTTATCGGCCCATTGTAATCATAACAACAGACAACTCTCTTCTTAAGAAATTTAGTACGTGAAATATAGAAATTTAGGATCTTTTCAGGTCCATTCACTATCCATACTTCTTGATCTAATTTCTCAGCATTAGATTCAGGATTCATGTCAGTAGATCATCAATTAATAACAAGAATAATGAAAAGCATAAAAATAAGGCTTCTTGTGGTTAGTAAGAGATAAGCCACTAACTCGCCTATAGGAAATTAAGCGCACTGTCTATACAACATCTAAGGCTTAGCTTCACAGTCAGATAGATCGTAGCCCTTCATATCACCAAGGATTTAGGGAATATATTTGATCGAACAAACAAAAAATGGATCGAGACTAAAAATCATTATGAAGAATTCACGGCAATTACAGATGTACCATTTGTCAATGTGTCAAATGCTGGAGAGTATTTCTTTCCAATTTCATATAACTGACTTATTTGTTCTTTAGAGGCGGTAGAACTCTTGATGTTAACATTTAATTGAAATCCTTGTGCACCAGGTCTTGTGTCTGTCGACAAACCAGTAAAGCCTTGAAGATCGACATTGCCTTCTAAATCTATTGTTACACTATCTATGTTGATTCCTCTAGCCGTAGCGTGTGCCACGATTGTTTGTGTTATACATGCACCTAAACTAGACATGCATGCCTCACATACAGTAGGACCTTTACCTTCTCCTGAAAACTCTGGAGGAAAGTCAAAGACCATTGTATAAGCATTATTTCTTTGAATCATTTGGTCTCCTAGCTGAAAATCCTTACAAGAAGATCTAACATAAAATCCTCCACTATCGCCTTCATCTTGACACGTCCATTCTGTCTTGACATAAAATCTTGCTTCTGAAGCATCGGGATGCTCCTTCAAAGTATTTAATAGCCCACCTAGTTGCTGAGGATTTACTCCATTGATTCGGTTGTTACTCATTGATTGATAGATAGTGCGAACCACTGATTAAATATTTAGATTATTGAATTCGTCAATTTGAATTCAGATCGAAATAAACACTGGGTACCCGATTTTTGGGGGAACCCAGTATAGTACGGCTACTAAAAACCACATCCGATTCAATCATTCAATCAATTAATTACTCATGGCTGAACTCATCATATAGAAAACAAACCGCCAATGCACCTAACGAATCCACCCACAGATCAATTGCCAGATCCATCGGTTCAGTCTGGATATATCCACCTCCAAACCCAGTCGCCACTGCTACCAGTTCGTACACTTCCCATAGAACAAATGTCACCCAAGATACACCAATTGCAATGAAATATTAAAGTTGTCTTTTTCTTGTCAAATAAAAATTCGAAACTAGAGCAGTTATGGCCATTCCAGATAACCCATGAGTAAATTTGTCGATAAGCGTGGTATCATATAGATGAAATGTATACTCTGCAAGGAAATGGGCACCAATTGATGATAGCACAAGAAAGCCTGTAAACAGAAGCCAGCCTGTACTCGTATCTATAATTTTTCGCCCAAGAATTACTCTGTATGTAGTTATGGTCGCTCTGCTGATGATATCTATATTGTTTTTTCGTCCGAAGTGCTTTATAGAGGAGGCAAAATGATATGCAAAACAAGAATATCGATAGTGTAGGATTTTCTAACCACCATTCACCATGCATTATTTGTTATTTGATTTTAACTTATTACTTGCCTTTACTGATAACTCCGACGAAGAGATCGTGAACTTGACTAGGTTGATGTATAAAGGCCGATCAGGAAAAAGGCAAAACTAATCTGGTTTTATAGAAAAAAATTTGGTTAGTCATGCTAAGTGAACCATTAGAAATTTACTTGAGTAAAGATTCATTTCATTTCATTTCATTTTCCCTAAATATGATTTAGCATTTTCTAATCTGCTTACTTCCTTTTCTGATAGCTTTATCCCTAACATTTCTTTGAATTCTAATGCGTTAATAACAGCTTTGCCTCCATAATGGTTGTTGAAGTAAACCCTAAGAACTTTGGTCTCTTCCCTTATTTTGTCTATTTTTTCAACCCACGGTTCTAATTCTTCCTTGTTATACAAATAGTCATACCAATAATGACCTTTAGCATTTCTACCATGAAACCTAACAAAAGAGTGATCAGCTGTAGTCACACTAGTTTCAGAAAGAAATTCAAGGTTTTCCTTTTTCGGTGAATCTGTTATTACTGATGCGACATTATAATGTCTTAGTAATTCCCATGGGCCTTCTGTTTTCCATGAAGGATTTCTAAATTCCAGGGCATATTGATAATCGCCGCTATTGCCACTTTCAGATTCATGAAATCTCTCGCCGTCCATCTTAGAAAAGATCGATAACTCATTTAGAAATGACTCGACATTCTTAAATTCACTAACCGTAAAACTTGGTGGTAGTTGTATTAATATCACCCCTAGTTTGTTAGCACTTTTCAATGGAGAAATCTTTTCAAGAAATGCTTCAAAATCCTTTAGAACATTCTTTCTAACATCCAATCTTTTTTTATGAGTAATTGTTTCCGGAACTTTAACTGAAAACTGAAATTCGGCAGGGGTTGCTTTGCTCATACCAATAAATGTACCCTTTGTCATACCGTTGTAGAATCTCTCATAGAATGTAGCATCCATCTCCGCAGTATCAAAGAATTCAGAATAATATCTCAATCTCTTGGTTTCTTTGTCAGGATAAAATACTCCTATCCATCCTCCATTCTGCTCTGGTAGACTACCATAATTCCAACCCGAACAGCCTATAAGCAGTTTTCCCATGTTATGTATTGATAGTTAGAAAAATATGGCTTAAAGCATTATCGTAATATCATGCGTTTTTGCGTAAATGAGTCATTGGGTACACTTCTGAAAAAAAGTCTTACTTAATCATCAGATCTAAATTCAGCTAGTGGTAAACTAAAACAGAATACCGCACCATTTCTATTTTCGTTCTCAGCCGTCCCAATTTCTAGATGATTTTTATTAAAATTATTCTCTGCCCATATCGTTCCATTGTGTGTTTCGTCATGGGACAGAATATGGTGCTCTTGGTATAGCAGCAGATATTCTATTTCAATGATTTAGCATATCAATCAGCATTCCTCCCTTTATTGATTTGTGAAATACAGAAGCAGAGAGCTGTTTGCGTTATGCTAGTCACTAGTCATTAATTTATGTCAATAAGAATTTGCTTGAGCTATTGTTGCCGAAATAGCTCCTTTATCTTAATTTACATTGGTTATCATAATTTTTTACTATTAATTAGTTGATTAACTTTAGTAATCCTAAGTTAATACTTGGAAAGATACTATCTGGCTAAACGAGATAATTAGGATGCAAATCCCACTAGCATGACTATTAATTCAAGATCCGTTTACTTCGTATCCCCACTAGCTAGAGGATTTGGATTTAACATCTCAAGCCGGTCCCATTAGTGGATTCAATATGTAAGAAGCCGACTTAAGGAGCAAAAAAGAGGTGGGTTCTTTCCTATTCCTATGTTATACTTTCATAAAGATTATAGATCTTTCCATCCGTATAATTGCTTACATAATTCCACATCTCTGTGCTAATAGGTAATAATCTAAATTCGCGCTTTAGTTTTTCATCTAATAAATCATAGACCATCTGTCCTATCACAATGTGATCCGGTTTAGCCATGGAAGTCATTTTTGTAGCGATATTAACGGTGTATCCCAATACATCAAAATGAGCTTCTTTCATCACAACCTTTCCCTTTTTAGAATGTGTATCCCAACCATACTGTACTACTGCACCTTCTCCTACATCCACACCAATCCTGACGCGTAATTCAGGATAATCATATTGATTTAATATAGGATTAATGCCATTACATACGACTCTAATCATTGAACATGCAGCATTAACAGCATTTATACACGGCAGGTAAACATTATTTTCCTGTTTCTTCTCTTTATCATATTCTGTAACCACAAAAAATGCCAAAATTGCATCTCCCACGTATTTTAATACGTATCCTCCATAGGCCGCTATCATCATAGACATTTCTTGAGTAAATGCTCGAATTATTGTGGTAAGACTATCTACTGGAAGTATCATTGATAGCTTTGTAGATTCTACAAGATCGATATGCAGTATTACAAATGTACCTTTTGAACCAGCAAAACTTTGCAGAATATTCTGCGTTTCTTCCATGGATATATTAAAATCTGATTTTATTTTCAAGACTTGCCATACACGACGCTGCGCCTGTTTAATTGCCAGATCTATATTTACTACTGTGTCGAGGTATAGACTACTTATTAGTGGCGTGTCTGGTCGCGTGTCTGATTTTAATTTTGATCTTGTTGTTGATATTTCTGATTCTTGATTTGCAGCTGATTCATTTATTATCTTCATTATGTCATCCTGACTTAAATCCATTTCAAGTGCTATAATATCTGGGGTTATACCGGAATTGTATAAATTAAGTATACTTTTCCTTTGCTCTACGGTTGTCATGTGATATTTCACTCTTATTTCCGATTTCCTATAATATAAATAGGAATGTTATTTAGATTTACATAAACTAACTATCCATTTATTGATTAGTCATAATTTGAATATTTCAAGATGAACTATAGAATTTGTCACTGATTTCAGCAATCGACCTGTCCATCCTGTAGAATGTTCTACAAATATGTGGAAGTTTTATTACTATATCTCGACAATCAGCTCAAAAAACATATTAGCAAATATCCTGCAAGTCAGCTATATCTGGCAGCGATGATGCATTCCCTTTCGCGCCAATTTGACCGAATAATCATAATAATATAATAATAATAATATTAATGAACTTTCAAGATTCTTTTTTTTGCGCTATTTTTAGAGGGTAAACTGTCCTCCGCCAAAAGGTCACATAACAGGCTCAATTATCAGTATGACTCGTTACCGCTTCAATAGTCCTGGCTTATAGCCCTTGTATTCTATAGATAGTAAAGTATAACGACATATATGGCCTGCATAATAGGATTAATACAAACGATGGATAAAATCCAAGATTACATGGATCTCTATAGACTTCACAATTTTCTTGTCTTGCTATAGCGAGCATACAAAATGATTTATTCATGATGTAAGCACTGCTACATGAATTGCACAGAAATGCATTTGAACGTCATGTTTGTTACCTTTCACTAAATGTTATGGATATTGACAAGTGCTAACTGCAAGGTCTAAGGATTAGACATGAATGTAATCTTCAAATACTGAGGATAATCTTAGCTTTAAAAACTCGAGTTACTACTCCTCAAGAACAGATAAAATATTACCTGCCGGGTCCTTAAACCAGGCGATATTCGGACCGGCATCGCGGAAAATGCCCTTGTTATCCGTCTTAAGGTCTGTTTCATCGTATATTTCAAAATGCACACCCCGCTTAGTTAGTTCATCCACTGCTTGTTCAATATTGTCTACAGGTATATTGAGGACAGTAAAAGTCGCTGGGATATGATTAGATTTGGGATAAATAAGTACTTTTGCACCGTTTCCCATGTGTAGATTTAACAAACCATTCATTTCCGAAATATCAAATGAAAGAGTTTTACTGTAAAATTCCTTGGCTTTTTGCAAATCATCTACTGAAAATCCACTAAATGCTTTACTAATCTTAAATAACGATCTGCTCATTAATGATAGTGGCACACTATTATATTTAAGACTTAGTTGTATTCGTCTATTAAATAGAAATTATTGAGCACAACAGATCTATTTGTTCTATGGCAATGCTTCTTTCGTTGGTTTTATTATATGCAACTTTTTATCATGCATTTGCCGCTTATTACGTTTCCACTAAACTAAAGCTAGCAGCGATAACTTATATCACTAGTAGACAACATATATCACTATCATCTAAGTTATGATCAAATTAATTGGTAGCAGAAGTATTCTGGTTTAGCTTTGCTAGGCTTGAAAGTGACAATAAAGCGCTATCTTTATTTTTTTGTGCATCTCCTCACCGGGATCTATAGCTAAGGCCCTATCGTAGTACTGGACAGCTTCTTCAGTTCTATTTAGATCCTCAAGCGCTAGACCTTTATCAACAAGTGCTTCAGTATCTTCAGGATCTATAGCTAAGGCCCTATCAAACAACTGTATAGCTTCTTCAG
>JARBAV010000449.1 GCA_029237515.1 Nitrososphaerales archaeon | reverse complement strand
TATAAGTATTAAGAATCGCGGGATGCAATTTACAATGAGAAATCTGTGGATATGATGGTCGTCGTTAATACTTGTGGTACCCATTAATTCTATTTTTATAGTCCTCAGTCTGTTGAATTGATTTTATTACATTTTGATTAATATATGGCTTAGTCTGATCTGAATTGTATGTCAGGATCTAACGTTAATGACATGAATCTCTCCATAGAGATGGTGATGACGCCTTTACCTGTTGATACTGCCAATGCTTCAGATAGCACATTTGATTTGGCCAAGAAGATGAAAGAGAAAGGTAGAGGAGCTGTTGTGGTCACAGAGTATTCTGCTGCAACCGCCGGAAGCAAGGCAAGTAATCTGCCAGTAGGGATAATTACCGAGAGGGATATAGTGAGAAGAGTCGTTGCGGAATCTAAAGATCCTAAAACAACAGCTGCACATCATATAATGTCAAGCCCTTTAATTACAGTTGGACCGGAAGCCACAGTTTATGATGCTGCGCTAATCATGACCAAGTACTCAATACGAAGATTGCCCATTGTTCGCGACAACACATTGCTGGGAATCATTACATCTTCAGATTTGGCGAGACGAATGTATGAGCGAAATAAGGCTGATCCTTCTTTGAAGGCTATGTCAAGGTTTGCGGATGTTGAAAAACTTGGCGAGTAATAAAGAAAAACATCTGGCTATGTAGCGGACTGATGCTCAATCGCTCTGTAAAACATGATCCAAAAAGGAATCTAATTCTGCCGTTGCAAGACAACATACTTTGTCGGCTCCCCCATAATATACGAATAACAACCCATCTATTACACATGCTCCAGAGGGGAAAACGACGTTATCTACATCACCATATCTCTCATAAGTTTCCTCCGGTTCTAATATTGGACTCTTTGTTCTGCCCAGCACCTTTGTAGGATCTTCAAGGTCTAGAAGAGCAGCCCCAGCTCTGTATACTTTATCTGTACTTACCCCGTGATATATTATTAACCATCCCTTCTTAGTACGAATAGGTGGAGTTCCTGCACCAATCTTCAATGCTTCCCAATCTTCTTTAGGTTCAAGGAGAATCATATATTTGTCAAAATTCGTTAATGTGGATGAACTCTCTCCCAACCATATGCTGGGCCTGCTAACACCGTACGAGGAACCTATCCAAGAGCTAGGTCTTTGTAAGCAAAAATAACATGATCCACTATCTGTCTTGTCTAATGTTCCATTTCTTGTTATAGCTGGTCTCATTTTATTCGGAAAAATAACGACATCTTTGTTGTCTGCACCTTTGCTTGTTATTATTCCGAGCCGTTTAAATTCGCGATAATCCTCAGTTGTTGCCAGCGCAGAAGAAACTATGGGTCCTTCTCGTGCATGATCGGAAAGTACAACGTAGGTTACAAATATCTGAGAGTCTACAAGGACCAGGCGTGGATCTTCTATTCCAAATTTTTCATAATCTTCAGTTGGGGTAAATACCATTTCATTGGGCCGAGTAAAGGAATACCCATCTAAACTTGAAGAATAACCTAACCTTGAGATATAGTTTTCATATTCACCCACTGCCCGATATAGCATATGCACTTCATGTCCATCGTAGAGGGTGGCACAGTTGAAAACTGCTCCAGATTCCCACCAATTTTGTTTATTAGGAATGAGGATCGGATTCCCGACATGTCTTTTTAGAATGTTATTATTATTACTCTTGTGTTTGTTATTAGTATGATCAACCAATTTCCATTTTAAATAACAAACGACTTCAATTCAAAGTCGCATAGTATGAATAAACTCTCTTCATCGTGTTATGTTCCCACCAAAACATATTCCCTTTACATATGAATCTTCTCGCCATCTTCATTCGAAAATAATCCAATTCAACTGTAACAAATACTAGAATCAGTTACTTAAATTTCTTCGGTTTAAAAGTCATAGTAGAGTAGAACGAAAACAGCTCAATTTTATTAATTCTATTTACCTCATCAATATTACTGGACAATTAGCTATTTCTGAAATCCACCTAGATATGCTTCCTATCCCCTTTCTCTCGTGCAGCCTCTTTAGCGAACCGCTGCTGCCCATTATTATAGCGTGGACCATTTCATTTCTCGCGAAGTCAAGTATCTCATCAGCAGGATCACCCGTCTTAACAATAGAGGATACCTTTACACCCTTTTGATTTATTTCCTTCCATTTTTCCTGGATCATTTGCTCTGCCGCATTCTTCAGTTCATCCACATAACGATTCTTTGCAGCTTCAAACTCATTCATATCCCTGATGTGCTCTCGTATGCCAATTGGACAGAGACAGGTGGTGTCTACAACATATAATAGAATGAGCTCAGAATTAGTATTCCTGGCAACTTCACATGCCCTATCTAACGCTTTAATAGAAAGTTCTGTGGAATCGAAGGGAACTAATATTCTAGAGTTGTCTTGAATCATATCGTATAATTATGATTCCTTAATCAATAGTTTAAGTCTTATTTGTAATGATTGGTCGATTTATGAATTTTAGCACTGGTTATTTGCCTTGCTAAAAAACGATAAAACCTATACTCTTCAAGGTTATAGAGCACTGGAGAATATTACTTGCATTGCTCTTAGCTCTGCTCTTAACTTTTTATAGCCAGATTCGTATGACTAATTCCGTAAGGAATGAATACTAACAATAACAATCCTTATGAGGACAACAACAACAGCATTGATGAAAGGGACAGTACAGAAGGGAAGAGTTTCAGTTTGATAGTTGCTGAGGTTAGTAGCAAAGATGTGGG
>JARBAV010000448.1 GCA_029237515.1 Nitrososphaerales archaeon | reverse complement strand
TTATGTAATGTTGTTAGTATAACATATATAGCAGTAAATGTCATAATAGTTTCCAATATAAATGCTCTAATAGCATTATTATCTGCAGGAAGTGTGAGACTGGCGGCCATAACGCCACCAAACATTGAATATACTACAGCGGCACCGAGGACAGCCCCTAATATTTGGCACCCAATAAACAGCGCTGCTTCTTTTGCACGAATTTTTCTTGTTACTAGCAACGCGATTGTAACAGCTGGATTAATCTGAGCGCCAGAACGATATGCTGTAGCATACGTTATTGCAATTACAACAAAAGCAGCAACCAAACCTACTCCAATCGTACTGATCTTGTCGAGGCCAACTATTCCCTCCACAATTTTGGGTCCAGAATATACAGTAGCTGCTGTGCAAACAGCGTAAACAAGGATGAAAGTGCCAACAATTTCAACCAGATATTTAATTTTTGACTCGGCGGCCAGATTAACATGTGACAAACGTGACAAACTTATCAAATGCAAAAAAACATGTATAGTTAATACGCATATTGTAAAAAGAATGTAGACAAATCAAATAGATCCTCTGCATTCCTTACAGAATATTACTGGCATTGAAGGAATATTCAAATTGTACTATATCAGCTAGAACTTGATGGAAAGACATATTCGTCTACCGCTACAACTAGAGCATACATAAAAGATAGACCGCTACGTTGCTAACGCCGCTCTCCATCGCAGATGTTCTTGGTATCAAAGTTAGTTGAGTAAAATTTAGTGGGCTAATACGGGTAGATGTTAATTTGAATGTTTAGCCTCTGTATAAAGATAGATTAAACCAATCGGGTTAAATTGATGGATAAAAAAAGTTAAAACGCTAAAGACACGTACTAACTTATAGATAGTACTAGAAATTAAGGCTAGTATGGGACTGAAAATTTTAAAGAACCGTTTCAATACTTGTTTGCAAGCGATAGAGACGGAAGAAATTCTGTGAATTCAACTAAGGAAAATTTCGGCATAAAGTATTATACGAGACTCTATAATATAGAACGACTTTTATGGTACTCACGTTTTGAACAAGATTGTGCGATTTGAAGGGATTCAGTCCTTTTATTGCTACACCGAAAAAAGTAAATCCAGCTTTCTTCAATTTCACCCTCTGTTGGTTGTACGGCAGCTATTGCTTCAAGATTAGATCTAAAGGATTGCCTTTCGCCATTATCATGTCTATTACTGCTGCTGCCGTCCACGAAAAGTTCTTACCGCCAAGGCCTTCTCCTGAAGTAGGATTAAAGTACTCTCTGAATCCGTGCTCTGCCACAAGCCTTAGTGCCCCCTGCTTTATTCGTTCTGCCCTATCAGTGTATCCATATCGTAATAGGCCATACGTTAAGCCCCAACTATTATTTATCCAGACCGGCCCTCTCCAATAATCGAGTGGTTTGAAGTCTGATTCCTTTTCGTCGACGCTTGCTACGGTATCATAGTCGGCTGCAAAATCCGCGCCGCTAATCCATTTTACGATTACTTCGGCCTCCTGCTTTGATAGTAATCCGGTATAAATCGGTAGTAGAGATGAAATTGTTCTTTTCATGATCCTTTCACCTATAACAACATCGTAATCATAAAACAGACCATCAGAAATATTTGAAGGAGCACAAAAAAACTTGCGAAAGTTTGTTTCTGTCCTGGATATCCATTCTGATATCTCCTCTGAGTTCTTCCCGATCAGTTTTGCAATTTGTAAGAGGGCCCAGTTGGCAACATATAATATGCTACTGAAAAGTACATCCTTGATCTTGAATGGATATTTCTCATACATTATTTTCCCATCATAGTTATAGAGTTTCATGGTATCGACAAGGAAGATAAATTTATTATATTCCTCATCAGAAGGACGTTCTGATGAATCCGCAGCTTTGATATCCAGTCTTTGGAATTTCGGCATCTTAATGATCTTAACCCTTGCCAATGCATCATCCCAAATAGGAGAATCATCACGGCCTGATTCCCAAGGGTGGAAGATTGTTACCAAGCCTGACTTTTCGGGATCACGTTCAGTCATAAGGTATCTGTGGAAATTCAAGAGATTTGGATAAACTCTTGCCAAGAACTCTTTAGTCTTTGCTTTATCTTTACTGTTGTGATAAATATAGAAACAAGCCAAAGCATGCACAGGGGGCTGAGTCATTCCGGACGTTTTAACATGCTTGGGTGCGTTAGGAGAACGCGTAACATCATAATATTCAGGACTGGGGAAGTAAGTCTTTTCTTTCTCATTAAATACTATGTGAGGGATCATCCCATTCTTCCACTGACCGCCAAATAAATGTTCGAGTTCCTTAATCGATCGGTCTATGTCAAAATATGAGTTCCCAATTGCAATAAAGCATGAATCCCAACTCCATTGATGAGGATACA
>JARBAV010000447.1 GCA_029237515.1 Nitrososphaerales archaeon | reverse complement strand
GCAATGGGAAATATTTCAAGAATGATGACAGGTGGGGGCGCTAGTGATTCCCCTACATTCAAGATTAGTGTAAGGGAGTATGAAGATATTGGAATTAGAGTAGGTGATAGAGTCACAATAGAAATTAGAAAAGCGGATAACAATCTCTACACATAGTTTAATGTAGAAAGACTCTTTAAATCATTCAGATTGTGAAAGCAGGAGAAAAGTTTATCCTACTAGCGCATAAAATCCTTATTTGTAAAATAATTGCTCAGATCTGTATCAGACCTTGATGACATTCAATTTTATGGAAAGAAAGTTTTTGTCCGGGTAGACTTTAACGTAACGATTAACAATGGTGCAGTAACTGAGGACTATCGAATTAGAAGTGCAATTCCAACCATTGAATATCTCGTAAAAAGAGGAGCTAAAGTGATTTTGGCCTCCCATTTGGGCAGACCTAAATCCCGTAATCATAATAATTCACTTGCCCCGGTAGCGACTAGATTGAAGGAAATACTCAATAGAGAAGTTGACTTTGTCGAAGACTGCATAGGTCCACAAGTAAGTAGTAAGATAGAGAATCTTAGATATGGGAATATATTGCTATTAGAGAATTTAAGATACTATTCTGAAGAGCAGAACAATGACCCTGAATTTTCGGAGGCCATATCATCCTTGGCTGATATATATGTAAATGATGCTTTTAGTACATCGCATAGAAAACATGCTTCTACGTACGGGGCAGTAAAAAATTTTGATATTCGCTTAGCGGGATTTAGTCTGAAAAAGGAAATAGAATATCTTTCCATGATAAGATATAATCCAAGAAAGCCATTTACTTTGGTGGTAGGCGGTTCCAAGATTAAAGATAAGATTGGGGCTCTGGAAAATTTGCTGCCAAAGGCAGACAAATTACTAATTGGTGGCGGAGCGGCTTATACATTTCTCAAGGCAAAGGGATTCAAGATTGGTAATTCATTATTTGATGAGGAACATTTTGATTGGGTGAAGAACGCACTTTCTTCGTATGGTGAGAAAATTTTACTCCCAGTGGATCACGTAGTCTCCTCTGAGGAGAACTCTTTTTCAACTGTTACTGGGGATATACCGGATGGAATGTGTGGATTTGATATCGGTAACGAAACATCCAAGATTTATTCTTCTGAAATAGGAGGAAACGGATTTGGTACTATTTTTTGGAATGGGCCGATGGGAATGTTTGAAGTGGGACAATTTGCAAGCGGAACTATAAAAGTAGCCAAGAGTATGGCTCTTGCCTTTTGGAGAGGAGCGATGACACTAGTTGGCGGTGGTGACACAATTGCAGCCTTGAAAAAATCTGCAGTATCGGAAAGCGAAGTGACCCACCTCTCAACTGGGGGTGGAGCAAGCTTGAGATTTTTGGCTGGAGATAAAATGCCTGGGATTGAAGCTCTTGAACGGACTAACTAGATTATGAAATATGGACTTTTATTGATTTGAGATATGATATTTCTTCATTTTCTGCTCCAATCATAAGAGTATAATCTCCGTTGGCAAGTTCATCTGAAGGAGTAACTAAAAATGTAACATTCTTAATTTCGCCTGGATTCATTGAAAATGAATCCTGGCTAAATGAAATCGATGAGTTGCCAAAGTTTCCTGTACTTGTGAAGGTGGATGACGCAATCATTTTGAGGTTGACTTGACCCCTTGCTGATATAATCAGAGGTATTTCAATAGTTTCTCCTTTCTTTACATTGTACTCTGCTGGGGAGCTAGTGCCCACAACAAATGATGGAGGTTTTGAACCATTTAACATGCCTAGTTTATTTTCTGTCCATTCTGAAAACCATATATGGTTATTTTTTCCTATCGAAAACTGAAGAGCATTAGAAATCCCACAAGAGCTTTCATTTGGAGCACAGGGAGCCCATAAGTTATTTTGTGTAGGTATCCAATACTCGACAAGTGTTCCATCTGTAGTGTTGAATCTTGCAATCTTGTTGCCAATATGCTCGTTGAACCAGAGATTTCCCGCTGAATCAATCTTAATCCAGTAAGGCAGCGTGTAACTGAATTCTTTTGGAATATTAGCAGAGATTCTAGAAAGTGGTGAAGTACTAAATTCTGTAACTTTGCCATCTGTTGAATTAACCATAAAGAATATGCTGGTTCCGTGATCAGTAACCCAAGGATTTCCCTTTTCATCTATAGAAATTCCTACGGGCGAATCAAGGTGTTGGGGAAGATCAAACGGCGTAAATGTTCTTGAAGATAAATCAAATTTGAATAATAGGCCTTTAACTCCAAACGCAAGCATCGAAATCCACAAAACATTCCGATCCCTGTCTATCTCAATTGAGCCCGTGCTGACAAGATCTGGATCTATTCCTTTGAATGAAGATAGCGGTAGAGAAATATTTGAAATACCTTCAGATGAATTGTTTTTCAAGTCTGACACATTAGCAAACCAAAGCGATTTTGATCTAATACCAGCAAAATAAATTTCATCATCATTAAACACTATTGAAACAGGATAAATGGTGCCAAATCCTGAAGGACGCTCCGGGACCGGGAAAAA
The DNA here is from genome assembly GCA_029237515.1 of Nitrososphaerales archaeon. Taxonomy (GTDB): domain Archaea; phylum Thermoproteota; class Nitrososphaeria; order Nitrososphaerales; family Nitrososphaeraceae; genus TH5896. Next base: position 386 of record JARBAV010000447.1, on the reverse strand, counting down.
GCTAAAACTATTACTATCTTGTGCGTATCGCCATATTCCATTTTGCTTTTCATCAGTGAACCAAATATTGCCTTTTGAGTCCGATTTAACCTCCCATGTTTGTGAAATATCGGTCGGCTTTGAACGACTATCCCAGACAGGAATTGTAAATTCCTGACTATTGTTATCTTTAATATTTAACTTGCCAAGATGACCTAATTTTGAGGATACATACCATATTGAGTCATTATCCGCTAGAATGCCAAGTGGCATCTCGCATTTCTGAGGAAGTGAATATTCAGAGATGAAAGAATTGCTATGTTGAGTAGAATTCATTCCGCAAAATTGTGTTTGAAATCGCAAAATAGCCTGATTTTTTGAAGCATTCTCAAACTGAGAAAATTGAT
>JARBAV010000446.1 GCA_029237515.1 Nitrososphaerales archaeon | reverse complement strand
GTCACCCGACGGAGGCGAATGCGCCACCTGCTGAGGCGAAGGCACCACTACCACCGCCGCCTGCCGAGGCGAAGGCACCACTACCACCGCCGCCTGCCGAGGCGAAGGCACCACTTGAACCTATGGTAATACCACTAGTGACTTCGTCATTATCATAATAACGATCTGTATCATCATAGTAAACTTCGTTATCACTTTCATCACCCGCATAGTCACTGTTATCACTATCATCGTCTTCAGTATCATAACTGCCAGTTGATGTGATGACAATTGCATTTCCATTATTGTAATTATTATCATTATTATTATCGTCACTGTTATTATCATCATCATAGTTAGAGCTATCTTCGTCATTTTCATTATAATTAGTGTCCTCAGTCTCGTCGTCTTCTACATCTTCATTATCATTTGAAGAACCTTCTTCGTCATTTGAATCTGAACCGCCGCCATTGTATGATGCGGGAGTAATAGGCTGATTTGAAGACAATGTGGCTAACTGAATAACGCTAGAAGAATTGAATGCATTGGGTGTAAGTGTGGCTAGTTGATCAACATTACTTGCATTTATGCCGCTAGATGTATTGCCAGTATCAATTCCTAGACTAGCTGGAGTAATTTGAGCGAATATATATTGTATCAAGCCACTAGACGAAGGGAAAGTGATTAAAGTTAAGGCTATGGCAGAGACGCATGAGATCACTACCGCGACAAGCAACTTTGTTGCTATATTATAATACAAGTTCCTATGATTTGCACTTGTGCACTCGACTATAAAAATATTCAATATATAAAACACAGAAAAATGATCGGCCTTTGAATCAATAATAAGGGTTTATCTGGCTGGCTAGTAGGGCGGTGCAAGGGATAAATCTAAAACCTCGAAATTGATAAGCACACCGTTATAGATCCTCTACTAAAAAAATAAAAAATGTATCTTAATAAATTGATTAATGTTCAAACTTTGCTTTCCAGTAAGACTTCATCTTTTCACCCTCAGTTAAAGATGAAAGTTCGTTCTATTGATCCACAACTTGACATTTGTCTTGTTCTTTATGATAAAAGTTTACATCAATACTTGTTTTTGCATCTATCCGAGCTAGATGCAAATTCTTATTGAGGTTCCTACTTCTAATATCAAGACCGCCACGTACAAGCCGTCTACTACGATTATCATCATCATTCCAAAAGTCAAAATTAGAATATTGAATTGTTACTGATGCCACGTTGTTTTTACTCATTGAATATTCATGAGACCTGATGCTTCTCGCGAAGTCATTTTTTTTGGTCGCATATTATTGTTACTATCTGGCTCAACCATGGAGAAATTTGATACTGTCCACGTAAATGCTTAGCAATATCTTGATAACTCATTTTTTGGCCGTCCGGAGAATCTAGAAGCAAGAACCATTCTTATTGATTATGTATTGTTCTGCAAAAGACGGGCATACAAGTTATTATGTTAACCATTTACGCATGTAGGGTCTGTGTGAACTCATTTCTGGGCGTAGGTAATAACTCATATACCGGTTAGACCAATTCTATTAAGATGGTTGAAGCAATACCAAAAGGATTCCATTCTGTTACACCAGATCTAGTGGTCAAGGGCGCATCAGATGCCATCGAGTTCTATAAACGTGCGTTTGGGGCGGTTGAAAATTATCGTCATAATAGTCCGGACGGCAATAGCATTGTACATGCAGAACTGAAGATAGGAGATTCAATTGTCATGCTTTCAGACGAATTTGTTCGTGGAGACATGAAAGGGTGCCGTTCTCCAAAGTCTATTGGAGGAAGTGCTGTTACATTACACATTTACACAGAAGATGTTGACAAAGCCTTTAACCAAGCTGTAGCTGCTGGTGCAAATGTAACGATGCCTCTAACTGATATGTTTTGGGGTGACCGTTACGGACAATTGGAAGATCCATTTGGTCACTTCTGGTCAATTGCAACGCACAAACAAGATTTGACTCCTGATCAGGTAGAGAAGGCGGGAGCAGACATGTTGAAGAAAATGATGAGTGCAAAGGAGTAATAAGTATCGAAGTTCTCGTTACGGCACGGTCTTCTCTCACTGTACTATGTAAACCGATAAATAACTGATGAAGTCAGATTAGTTTGATTATCGTTAGGCATATTCTAACAAGTGCATATGTACTACAGTAATCTAAATTTGTCTTATAAAAAGGATCCGAATACTTATGTTCACAGGGCATTGCTGGAGTATTCTATACTCTAAGAGAGTCTCGCAGTTAATACTACGATAAATACGATGGTGGCAAAAGTTGGTACGATTTCGCTATCATGGTCAGTAGAAATTCTTTCACGATTTCTAAAAGGGGGGGGTAATTCCGTTAGGAAGAGTTTGGATTTTCTTTATTTACCAATGTTTTCTAAGACTTTCATGTAGTTTCTTCTTCTGCACTCACACTATACATTTTATTAGCATGCTTAACTAGACGCACGAATTATCCATTAATAGCATTCATTCAGGGTCCAGTTAGTCTTCTTTCTACTTCTTATTCTAGCTGGATCCTCGAAGGATTTGAAGTTACTAAGAAAGCAATTAGAAGAAGATGAAGGACATTAGGGAAAATGAATAAATATTTTACGCTAGCGAAATTCGATCCCAGTATTGAATACTAGGAAGTGATGCTGCAATATTTATTCGAGATACGTGATAGAAATATGTACTGATACGTCTTTTATTACTATGCCTGATAGCAGGATGTAAACAGTGTGAGAATAGGGGAGTTAAGGTTGGATTAAATCGGACTATATTCTAAAGTTGTTACTATCTTCCAATAAAATGTTATTTCTTGAGTAATCAACATCTACCGCTATAATAACTGGAATAGCTACCGAATTTTTTGCCTCATTCAAAATTGTTTGAAATTCTTGAGTGTTCTTAACCCTATATCCTAATGCTCCAAAACTTTCGGCAAGTTTTACAAAATCTGGATTTGTAAACCTTGTAAATGCCGTTCTTCCGAACTCCATAGATTGCTTTAGCGATACCATTCCAAAATCACTATCACACCAAATGACAACAATTATAGGTAATTTTAGGCGAACAGCTGTTTCTATTTCCTGAACATTCATCAAAAACCCGCCGTCGCCACACATTGCGACAACCTTGTGCTTTGGTTTTATGAGTTGCGCAGCAATAGCACCAGGAAGTGCGAATCCCATCGAACAAAAACCGTTCGTAATGAGACATGTGTTTGGAGAGTAAGTATTGTACACTTTTGCGATCCACAACTTATGAACTCCTACATCAGATATGACCACATCGTTTTCGGCCAAAGCACTTCTTACATCGACAACTAATTTTTCTGGCTTAATGGGATAGGAAAGATCCTTACTATATCGCTCAATCCTCCATGATACTTCTTTTTTTATTTTCTGGAAGTGATCCGGAATCAATTTTTTGTGTTTGAATCCTTCTAAACCAGTATTCTTCCGCATTTTTTCTTCCTCACTTTCTAACTCATCTAAAATAGCTTCTATCGTGTACTCAATATCTGCTACGATTTCGATGGTAGGAGGATAATATGTGTCTACTTCTGCAGGAGTAAAATCAATATGAATTATACTCTTCTTCAAATTACGATTCCAATTTTTGGGGCTATATTCTACAAGATCGTATCCTATTGCTATTACAAGATCTGCTTTTTTTATTGCTGTCAGAGCATAATCTGCTTCCTTGATTCCAATAGTTTGTAAATGCCTTTCTGACTTGTCAGATATTACGCCCTTTGCCATGAATGTATTTACCGAACATATACCAGTTCTTTCTACAAATTTTCTTAAAGCAATACTACCATTCTTTCTCATACATCCATTTCCAATGAGTATTATAGGTAATCCTGATTCTGAAATCATCTTGGCTGCATTTCTTATCAAAACTCTATTGGGTCTTGACCTTAACGTCACTTCGGATTTTAATGGTTTGATATCAGATTCCATTTTGGCAATGTCTTGTGGTAGTTCGAGATGAACTGCACCACCTTTTTCTTCTATTGCTATCTTGAATGCTCTTCTAATAATTTCTGGAATGCTGTCTGCGTTTCGCATCGACCATCTCCACTTTGTTATCGGCTTGAACATGGTAATAGGATCCATATTTTGATGCGATTCTTTATGTAGTTGATCGGTATTTGTCTGCCCAGTTATTGCTAATAAGGGGGATCTGTCCATGTTTGCATTTGCAACACCGGTAGTCAAGTTGGTAGCACCTGGGCCCAAAGTGGAAAGGCATAGTCCGACTTTTTGAGTTAATCGACCATAGACATCGGCCATAAATGCAGCTCCTTGTTCATGTCTTGTCAAGACAAACTTAATCTTTGACGAATTTGCGATAGAGATCATTAAGTCATTTGTTTCTTCACCAGGAAGACCAAAAATATACTCTACACCCTCTGCTTCCAAGCACTTTATAAAAAGATCTGATGCTTTCATACTGCTATATTCTCTTCTAAAAAATCACTATATATGAACAGTCTTGGCCACTCGCTTGGCTTCTACCCAGAGGATCGATCTAATCACTATAAGCAATTCCTAGCGGATTTCATTTTCAATTAGCTCTTTATGTCGAAAGCAGTTTGTAGTGTGATCATTTATCAAACCTATTGCTTGCATCAGTGCATAGCATATGGTAGGACCCACAAAGCTAAATCCTCTTGCTTTAAGATCTTTGCTTAAATTAATTGACTCCGTAGACGTTGTTGGAATTTGGCTGCAATACTTGAAAAAGTTATGTTTAGTTCTTCTGCCTTCAACAAAGTCCCAAATATAATTATCAAAGGTGCCAAAGTCCTCCTGTACCTTGATGAATGCTTTGGCATTAGTAACGACTGAATTGACCTTTAATCTATTTCTTACGATACTAATATTTTTAGATTGTAACAATTTTTCTACATGAGGCATTCTGAACTTCGCCACCCTCTTTACATCATAGTCGACAAACGCCTTTCTATAGTCCAGGCGCTTTCGCAAGATAGTTGACCAACTTAAACCAGCCTGGGCGCACTCTAAAACTATAAATTCAAATAATTTGGTATCGTTGTGGATTGGGACACCCCATTCAGTATCATGATAAAGCTGCATTTCGGGGTCATTAGTATTAACAGCCCATGAACATCTACTCACGAGGACCGGATTCATACAATTTGTATCTTCATCCATGAAAATATAAAGATCTTGATAGAAAACTCTTCCAATTCATAAACCATTAATAATCGGTACTCAATACACGGTGAAGTCTGCTTAG
>JARBAV010000047.1 GCA_029237515.1 Nitrososphaerales archaeon | reverse complement strand
CCATTGCTCGGATTTAGAAGAATATTCGAAAACAGGGTGTTCTGCTCTCCGGCATCACCCTCAATACCCAGAGCATCTTGTGGATCGGCTATATTCATAATGATATTATTATGAATATTGTTATTGAAAGAATCCTCATCCAAATCAATCCAGCTACCATTATCCGAAACTCTATATTATAAATCTCATTCTCGCTGGATTCGGAAATAACAATTCCTCGGTCTTCATTGCTAACACTATTATTTCGGGCAATGGAATTAGTCATATTTCGACTAAACATCGCGGACATTCTATTTAAATGTCAAGCCCTAACTTTGGTTGTTCTAGTAGGCTAATTTCCACAGTTTCCAGAGATTGCTCTTCTTGTCTTACTTAAGCATTGTATAATCTGCTGGTAGCATAACATAGTCTAAGTCAAATATTCTTTCATATGATGAGCTAGAGTTATAGTATTTCGACTGACTAATACTATATATGACCTATCTAATTTGTATTACTGTAAGTTAAATCGATTATATAACAATATTCAGGATTTTTTGATATATCAATTGAAAAAGTCTTCACTTCATTACTATACGAATATAAATCAGATTTGATCGACCAAACCATATTAAATGCGTACACTGAAGCTTCTTAGGAAATGAAGAACAAAATACTAGCAATTGTAGCGATAGTAACAGTAGCGGCAGCAATGTTAGTGAGCGCATCTATAGCTCCATACAATTATGCATCTGCAAAGAAATATGGTGATAGCAATGCACAACCGTCAGCCGCTAATAACGACTGTCCTCCAGCAGTGATTCCTGACTTTGATATTGAGCTACAGCTTCAGACAAACGCCGCGAGCTGTCTGAATGACATTAATATGGTGCAAGATGATGGGACAGCAATTGCTTCAATACCCTCCAGCACAGCTCCCAGTCAATAACTAAAACAAGAAGTTAGACCCAGATCGAGGGGGATGACGACGGGATAGACAGTACCAGTAACAAAATCTACAAAATGGGACGGAATAAAGAAAAACTAAGAACGTACATTACGATATATATTCAATAACCTTGAAAGCTACTAATATCGGTACAACCAGTGGCTAGGTGCACTACCTGTAGATGACGCAGAACTTGCTATGAATAGACTGTTTACAGTATTGAAAGCGGCAAAGCAAGAAAACTATTTGATTATAAATTTGACGTCGCTAACCCAACAAACTCAACTGGTACAGTCTACAAAAAATTAGACAGCATTCATTCTCAGAAATTCAGAATATATGTTCTGGCCATTATTTAATTGACGTTCCATCTGTAAATTGTGCTTATAAGCTTAAAAAAATCGATAGCTGTTGTTGTAACTATTGAATTGATTAGAAAAGATATGAGATTTTTGTGGTATCGATAAGCAAACACAACATTATTTAGCTGTTTATTGGCAAAAGAATTTCTTTGGCATATAAAGGATCGGCTGAATAATCTGTTTCCATGATTGAATATTTAATGGGGTATTTTGAATTGGAAAACTATGAACAGCTGCAAGACTTCTTAGTAGCCTCATTCCACTATACAACTAAGCTGATTTGTACCTAACAAACATTACGAAACCATTTATATAATGAAATCGAGTTTTTATTATGGAAGAAAATAATAGCTCAAAAGAAAATTATAATTTGTTAGATGGAATGAAACGATATTTGCGAATAAACCATCAAGATGATGATAAAGTTCTATTGGATTATCTCAGAAAGCAGTCTGGCCTACGCCAAGACTAACCAAACACCGAGCTTTTAGCTTCTGATACTACAACATTCTTTTAATATTGTATGACACTATTAGACCACCATCACCCCAATGCGATTGCGAGCTGGATCATTACATATCCCATACGTTGTTTTGCCTATTCTTTCAACCCATTCATAATCTTCGGATATAACAATCTCAATTTTGCTCTAGTCCACAATTAAATGCATATTTACAATGTATCAGAATAATGGATAACTATTTCCATTCGAATATGCATTCAAAACCCGGGGACGCGCTTTTTTTCATTTAAGCAAGCATTCTGCATTTTCTATAACGTTTCAATTGTAATCACTCTAAATGAAAGTCGCTTCTACCTCGAATTTCATGTCTAATCAGAACAATTAACACCCAGTCTTTAGCATTCTTAATTAATCTGACTCCATACTTGAGTGCAATGAAAAATATTGTATCTATGAATTATGAAATGATGCTTGTATTATTTTTTGGACTAATGTTGTTGCTACTGATTGGGGCATCGTATAATACGTCAATTGCAACATCATCACCGAGAGTGACAGCAAAGATTCTGCTATATTATGTAAGTACTAGAGATCCACAGAATCCTACTT
>JARBAV010000445.1 GCA_029237515.1 Nitrososphaerales archaeon | reverse complement strand
GTTAGCTATAATGTCACCTATGTTAGCAAGTACAACAATTAATGGATAGATGATAGTGATCTCTGTCACCAACGGCATGTATTCCATTATACAATTCAATTGTAGTCTTTATCTAGTAACTTTGTAAACTGCGCCGTCTCTTAAAGAAGAAACATATAGTAACCCATCTGGACCAATTTCTAGATCAGTCGGAACCCCGAACCCTTCGCCAAAAATAGTACTTTGAAGCTCAGAATCTGAATTAGCTACTTCGTCGGATAAGGTACCGTTTAAGCGTAGACCAGTTCTTTCCGAATCCAGTTCAAAATGATAGATTCTGCCAAATGCATAATCACCAACGAAGATATCATTCTTGTAATCGGGTCCAAAGCTATCACTATTGAAAAATAAAAGTGCAGTTGGCGCTACAGTATGGTTCCACACAAATTTCGGGTCACTATATTTTCCAGTTCCGTTAAACGAAACCAATCCACTATAGTCAAAACCAGATGGAGCAAGGCCTGTCACATCTTTCCAGCCTCCATTAAAACCTGACTCTACCAAATTAATCTCATCATTTGTGTGCACACCATTTTCACTGAGCCAAAGCTTTCCTGTGATAGGATCAAAATCCATCCCAAAGCTATTTCTTATCCCATATGCAAAATAGCCGCTCTTCTCGGCTGCGGGATCTAGGATTCCTGTAGCCACGACTTTGCCATCTTGAGTAACTCTGTGGACGCCGCTTGTTCCGTCTGCATCGACTCCCTCCTCAAAGTTCTGAGCTTTTGTCTGATGGCCTACTCCATGATCATCCTGAATTTGACCTACTACTAAATAGATATATTTGTCTGGTCCAACTAGAACCGGACCCCCGTTATCCATTGAACCAGGCCCAGCAGGCAGATCTAAAAGCAGCTTTGGGTTAATGAGACTGTTCTTGTCATCAGATAATTCATACCTATATAGCCGATTTCCAAGCGGGTCTCCTTCGCCGTCACGAGACGATGTTGATTCAGTGTAATACAAAAACACAAAGGTTTTGCTCCCATTTTGGTACGAGTCAATACCCATCAAACCCCTAGAATCATCCGTGGAAACATCCAGGTCTAATATTGTTTGAGAGATCTCTCCATCAACAACCCGCTTAACCTTTCCTGTATCCTCTTCAATGACTAGAAAGTCATCGGGGCCCAAAAAAGTTAAGCCGGTAGGTCTTGCCAAACCATCCACGATCTTGTCTAAATGAAATTCAGCAGATTGTAGATTCGGTTCTCCTAATGCAACACTATCTTCATCGACTAACATCAGTACCGCAAGGCAATATGAAATAACTAGTCCAGCTATGAGATGCGCAAACGGCGACATAAAAACCACTATATGTGGAGCCTTCTCAATATTAAGACTTCACAATTTGACGCATTTAGTTCTGGCATTTCGTCCTAAAAGATATTTTGCTAGATGCAAAGTGGACAAGGAGATCGTATGTACTGACGCACTAAGATTCTTACATACCTCAAAGTGACTCGCCTTGGCAAATTGAAACGTTGTGAACCACAAGGCAAATGAACTTAAAGGGAAATAGCAGTCCCAGGAAGTGACATGGCAAATATTGGGTTTAGACTAATTCTCAACAAGCATTATGCAATGGTGCATTTATTCTCAAAGAGTCTTTAGTGATAAACAGTATTCTTCTTCTAATAGAACTAAAAGTAGTATCCCATTTATTGTTGGAAAGTAAGTTTACATGTCGTAGTTTAATGACCTTAAAATTATCGTTAATTGCTGGCGTCGGGGTTAGTATCGTCGCTTTGTTTGTGGTATTGATATTTAGTTCATTTGACAAAGAGCAAGCAACCTTCGCGCTCACCCGTGGAACTCCATATGATGATCTTTTGAGTAGCGCGATGACAGAAGATTCAAATCGCATTGACATGTCTTTAATAGAGACAAATAGCACGCAAGCAGTACCATCTGCCAACAGCAGCAGTGCGTTTATTTACGGAGACCTAGGTAACGATGAAATTCGTGGTTCGAACCAAAGTGACCACTTAGGTGGAGGGCCAGGAAGCGATGTAATTTATGGATACGATGGCGGTGATTATATGCAAGGAGATCTTGGCATCGATTCTCTTTATGGTGGAGACGGAGATGACGTCCTAACTGGAAGTGAAGGAGCTGACTATTTTGATTGTGGTGAAGGAAGAGACAGCATAGACGACTTTGATCCTATGGAAGGAGATTTCGCAGTAGCTAATTGTGAAGTGCTTGAGAATGAAGAAAAGCCAGTAACGATGCAATAGCTATAAGAAGCTGACACCTATTCAACTTACCTTTCCAATTACATACTGAGGAAAAGTCGTTAAACAGCTTCGATTATGAGTTCGGACAAAATGTAAGACGGATTCACAGCATTCATAACATCGGATCTCACCAAGAATCATTCAAATCACATAGTAAAACTCATGTCCGTCGGAAGATTCAACGGAACTTAGCTTCACTAAATAGTTAATGGTAAGTCACGTCGGTTCCGAAGTTCCTGCTACTTGCAAAGATTGCTTCTCTTGCTAAACCTCCAAAATGTAATTCGTGTGTCCCCCCGATTACCAGTTAGAGGGTTTAATGGTAGCTAAATCACAATTTGCTCTGAGTAGAAACTTTCCTCATGTTTGGATAATTGATGGTCACCAATACACTGATGCATGAATCTGCTAAAGTAATTAAAAGATCGGGCGCCACAAAAAAATCAAACTCTAGATCCTATTGGCAATTATCATCTAACTATCTTAAGATTAATCATACAGTTACTGCCTGCTCTTTTTTTCTTTTTACTACTCTATAATATATCTCGGCATGTTCCTTGGCAATTTGCTCCCAATTTAATTTCATGCTAAACTCATTAATCTTGTCGACATATTTATCATAATTCCTGTCAAGGTACATCATTGCATTTGAGATTTCTTTCGGATTCCGATCAACTGCGATGCCTAGATCATGAGATGCGAATTCAACAAAGAATCCTAACTTAGTAGCGATAAAGGGTAGGCCATATGACAATGCATCAAACATGATTCCTGATCCTGAGCTAACTTTGTAAGGTAAAATGACAGCATCTGCGCATGAGAATAGCTCACATAGTTGTTTTTCGTTCAGGAAATCTCTGTGCAGATTAATCAAGTTTTTCTTACTGCTTCTCACTGGGAAGTCCTCGTGGCTATACTCATTTTTAGAAGCATTAATGACAATGGTCCAACCATCAGGGATCTCCATTTTCTGAATGACATCCCATCCCTTGGTCGCTGTCGCGTAGCCCAGCGCCAAAGCAATCCTGCCATGGACTGGGATAGAACACGATTTTCTTAAATCAGCTTTGCTCCTATTTGAGGTATAATCTTGCTTTTCGGCACCATGAAATATCACATTGCATTTTTGATCTCCAAGCATCCGGGACATGAATTCTGAAAAAGAGATTCCAGCGGCGCCCTTCGCGAGCTTCTCCTTGTTCAAGCTATGAAAAGAATAATAGTTGATCAGCTTTGTCCAGAAACTAATCATTCGTTTTACTTTCCTTACTACGTAAGTGTCGTTAAGTCGCTCGTAGTTTGGGATAGGCAGGCTCATCCACTGTCTAAAGGGATAAGCAGAATGGAATGTGGTTACAATTGGGACCTTGCATGATTCATAAAACTTGTCAATATTTGTGCAAGTCCTTGCTGGGTTTAACATATCCAGTCTCAATCCATACAACCCTGGCTCGTACTGGATGTGTACTAGGTCTGGATTTATTCGTTCGACTATCTCCATAAGAATTTCAGAATTCCTCGGATTGTGCTGGCCAATACCAGAAAACTCCCCATTTCCTCGCTTATCGCATATAACCTGAACTGAAAATCCCATCTCGATCAAATTATCCTTGAGGTGGGATGTATAGCGACCTACTCCACCAGGCATAGGTGGATACTCTGGCGAAACAAGAAGAATCGATAAAGGCGGATCGATGTGACCTGTTTCGACTAACAATTTCTACTAGTATATATGTATCCCCATTATTATGGATATCTTAATGAGGACATAATTGTATATACATATCGAACATAAGTATTAAATATAAAATACTTCTAAGATCCAACTCATAATGCCTACAAAATACACAGTAACTCTCACGACGGTAGGTACGAGTTCTGTAATTGTTTTACCTAAGCCTGTCATAGATGGATTTAATCTAGGCAAGGGCCAGAGGCTAGAGCTGATCGCGAGAGATGATGGGATATATATTCCGTTGACAGAGCAGGAGCAACCAGCCAAAGTGAATGATCAGACAAAAATAACATAAGAGACGAGAAAACACTTTAAGATCAACCTTACACTCTCATTGAAAATTGTTAACGATAGTTACGTTGGTGAGAATCCATCCGTAAAGTTATCGATTCGCCATCACTTTGCTCAAGTCTTCTTCTTCCAACATTTAATAATCTTCACACTGAATAAGCACCTCAGAAGATATCAACTCCTCGCTTGCAGCAGTGTGTTTGGAGATGTATATGATGAGCACCATTAATTCCAAAAGTCTCGTGCTTTCATAGCGATTTGAAAAGACTAACTATTCAGAAGGTCTATTAAAATGACCAACAATCTGTTTATTTCTCATCAAAACACAACATGCACACCTTATTCCAATACACGTTTTGGAATCTGTGTGTTTACAAATCGGACAAGTGCAGAATGTTTCTGCTCCTACTTCAGGCTTTGAAGAGATTGTACGATCGTCGGGCAAATGTCGATCTACCTCTCGAGATCTGGCTACCCCATATAACCAATATGTGAAAATGGCAATGCCGGCTATGATTAATACCAAACTAAATAGGACAGAACGCAAAGTCAATAGGGTTACCCCCAACAAGACTAACGCTATACTTGCTACAAGAACCCAGCGCTGTTCAGTCGGGGCATTATGTCTCATTTCATTTACACTACTATTGCTGCAGTAGCACACTTTAAATTATTCAGGTTTCTGTTGAGTGTAAATCAATTATCGGTTCCATCTCTGCTTGCAGTTCAGAGAACAACCTTAGATATTCATGGCCTTTCTCCGTGATTTCGTAGCACAGATTTCCGTCAATCTGTGTGGAATCTAACAAGTTTAGACCTAACAAATGATTTCGATACAGCTGAAATTGATGCCAGGTCAGACAACAGCCGTATACAACATCTATTGATTTACATTTATTTCGAATTGGATTTGAGCTGACATGAAACGAAGATACGGTTTTAAGAATTTCGTTGATAATCTCATATTCACCCCTATGAGGCCCTCTACGACGATGCCTCGGGTGTTTTTGAATTGTTTCCACCGAACTCAACAATAGTGTCTCTTAACAGAATTTTACTTTAATTTAACTTGCTTTTCTCACTGTAAAAAGCTGAGTCACTAGTGATTGAGTAAGGGCGAAGGGACAAGTACTGCTCAAAATACTTTAACCATTGTCTCTTAGTAGATTGGAACTTCTTCATTTATCCCAAGATCCAAAACTATGCAAGACCACCATCAAAAGGATCATCAACATCAATACTATAGAGCAAAATTTTGAACTGTCAATATTAGCTCTAGTCATTCCATCGGTGATTATTATTGTATTTGCTTTATCTTTTTTTGGAAATCAGCTTCACCCTGCTCTTTTTATCCTCTCAGGGCTGTGTTG
>JARBAV010000444.1 GCA_029237515.1 Nitrososphaerales archaeon | reverse complement strand
GTACAGTAAGTTCTTGACGTGTTGGTTCTCTATAGAATATCAAGTTGGCCCACTAAATAACTATAACAAAAGATCATCATCGTATCCGTAGTTTTGCAATATAAAAGCCAACTGTATTATGCAGGTGTGGATAAAGTCTGGCTGTACGGCTAAGGATTGAATGGAATCTTCGATCGCCGAAACGAGTCAAGCCCGGGAGACCAGAATGAACGGGTTCGACGATGATTGAGTTACCCAGAATCTCCAACAGTTCATTTATCACTACTTCATTCTCCTCCGGAGCAAAGGAGCATGTTGAGTAGATAATGAGTCCTCCTGGTTTAGTATTCTTTGTCGCTTCTAATAGCATCTCCAGCTGCCGTCGGCTTAATTCATCTATATCAGACGGATCGTGGCTAGTTTTTCTTGTCTTGTCTTTAGAAATAATGCCTTCACAAGTACATGGGGCGTCAAGTAGGACACGGTCGAATTTCATATTTAAAGCACCAACAGACCGAGCATCTAAGTTGTACAGTGCCGTGTTAAGCACGCCACATCTTGACAAATTGAATATCACTGATGGGATTCGTCTTCGGTTATGTTCAATAGCACATAATGCACCTGAGTTGCACATTTTCTGGGCCATGAAAGTTGTCTTCCCACCTGGGGCACATGCCATGTCCAGATTTAGTTGATCGGTTAAAACATCCAGTTCCTCAACTGCAATACAAGAGCTGATGTCTTGAATGTAATACAACCCCGCTAAGTATTCCGGAGTAGCCCCAATTGGTAAGGAAGTACAAACTACTCTATAAACTTCAGGCAACTTTGTAGGCTCCAACTCAATATTCCTAGCTTCAAGCAAGCTCACAAGTGAATTTGGATCAATCTTTAACGTGTTAGCTCTAATGAAGGCACTTGAAGGGGATTCCATTATGGCCAGACATTTCTCCACATCAGGCATGTACTCAAGGAAACGGCCTATCATCCATTCATGGTAGCCATAAGTGTCAGCCAGTTCTCTTGAAGTGTTCGTCTGTGGAAATATTGCGGTTCTCAACTAACCAGATTAGCAAATACTTGTAGGTCATCCTGTATTAATTAGTACCTAAATACGCTCGATAAAAAAGAAATGTTTAAACTCCAGTAGAGAAATGGTGTCCTGGCAATAACCCTCCTTCTGTTTTAAGTGGGATTCCGCTTAGCGGCCTACCTTAGCTGCTGCAGGTCTTATGCTCAGTTTGGCCTTGCTCCACTCGGGGCGGCAGTTTCATTCCAGTTGAGGACACTCAGGCTATTCACCATCACAGCTTTATTACTCGTCCTGACTGGATATCTTTTCTGTTCCGGAGCCGACCGTCTCCGATCGATCATCCCTGATCCGAGTGCCTGCATAGAGGGAGGAGTTTCCTCTCTTTCGAGTAGCCCACACACCAGCTCACCACCTCTCAACTCATCATTATTCTTCGCCATAATTTAAGTTCCTTGTTGTTCAAAGTACTGACGCTGGATATCATACACTTCGTCCTCATTTTCAGCATTAGAATATTCTTGTAATACATGCAAATTGAGCTCATAGAAGGTGTGACCCCATTTGAATTTGTCAAGGATAGCTAATGCTTCTGAATTATATCCCATTATCAAGAGTGCCCCTGAAAGAGCCTCAACACTTGAAAGCTTCCCCAATTTAGCGTAGTTGACTGGATTACCGGCCAATAATGCAGGAAGTCGGCGTAATAGAGGATAAGTTCGCCATTTTCGATTTTGAAGAATTGTATCAGATCGTTCCCACGAACAATCAATAACACACAACGCGGAAGAGAGGTTTCGATCGCTTCGTGTCAAACAGTTTCTCGAAAACGGGTTCAAGATCAAAGTATCATGCCTCGGTCGAACGATCGTTTTCAATAGATGAAATTTAACGAGTTTCGTAGCCGTGCATTTTGATGGATCATCTTGCTTCATTAAAATGGCAAATAGGTTCATGAGGCAGCTTTCGATATTTTGCGGAGTTTAGTTCTTTAATCCTTACTAATCCTTTAGAATCCAAAAAAGAGGGAAGAATTAGCTGTCCGCTAAGTCTTTCGAGTTCGCAGGTAACTGATTTCTATTGAGCTAATCTGTTCTTGACTATCTCCTTAATGGTTTCTACATCCAAGATTCCAGCATCAATCGGAAGCTCGGTTGGTGACATTTGCTGCTGGCCTCCCACACCTGTTTGGGGTTGTTGCTGAATTGGTAGCTGTTGTCCGTCCTGTGGCTGAGTTTGACTTAAAGGCTGTGCTTGTTGTTGATCTCCTGTTGCAGGATATGATTGTTGTTGCTGAATTGGTAGCTGTTGTCCGTCCTGTGGCTGAGTTTGACTTAAAGGCTTCATCTGTTGATCTCCTGTTGCAGGATATGATTGTTGTTGCTGAATTGGTAGCTGTTGTCCGTCCTGTGGCTGAGTTTGACCGAAAGGCTGCATCTGTTGTTGTTCATCTGCAGGTTGTTGCAGTGCAGATGGCATATTTTCAAATCCTGGCATATTTGTAGCTGGTGATGTTGGAGCACTCTGCATCAATGGGCCTAGCTCATGACTTGGATTAGGACCAAAAACTTGTCCATAGCAATCAACCACATCATCTTGGGTCAAAATGCTGTCGTCTGAGGATAGATCTGAAACGCAGGTTGAATATTCTCCAAGATACTCTTCAGGGACTCCGCCGTTGTTGTTTGAGTCGGAACTATCGCTATCACTACTACCATCATCACTATTTTCATCATTTTTACTGTCATCTTTACTACTACTATCGCCACTGTCATTGCTGCTATTTTTATCGCTGTTGCCATCTGTGCTTTCCTCGTTATTGCCGCTACTATCACCACTATTGTTACTGTCGTCGTTTCCACTGTCGTCGCTTGGTTCTGCGGCTTCAATACTAGTGCTTGCTAATACGCTTGATGGTATCGAAGTACCTAATACCATCATCAGTGCTGCAGCTATGACTGCTATCGTTAGCAATTCTTTGTTGTCAGACATCGCAAGATTTCCTTTTACATATTTATTAAGCGGTAGGACGAAGACTAGTATAACTATGCATTCAGAAATTGCTTATTCAGAATCTTATTATCTTAATATAAAGAAGATTTTAGTTGTGTCGAGTAGACTTTGACGTTATTTTTGTCTAATTCGATGTACTTCGGCAACGACTAATACTACCTGTATAGTGGAAAAACTAGCATAACTTAAAACTTTTCCATTATACTAGTCGAAAGATCAAAAGCAATCTGAAGTTCATCAAAGTATGTCTCCACATCCATTTCTCTGATTCTCCCCTCATCGATGTCTATGATATAGATCATATGTAACCTACCATTTAGAATGTCATCGACTTCTATAGGGGGATCTTTATAATAGTTATCACATACGAGTTTCAATTTCTTAATCTCGTCGGTTCTCCTTGCTCGCACCGGAAATCTAAATAGGTTAGGAATCGGCAAGATACTTACGGGAGTTGTCGCAAGAACAAATTTGTTTGCATGCTTGCTGTACCGCGAGATCTTGCTAGCAATTCTTGCAACGTAGTACGCCGTGGGATCAAGAGCATGCTCTGGGGGTATGAAGCCAGTTTCAATTTCAACTATTGCTTCTCCGTCGCCTTTGCTCGCAAAGACGTCGCAAACCAGAATTTCTGTTAACCTTCTCTCGACATCGACACTGTACCCAAACTCTATCAGGTGTTTCGCACAAACAAGCTCCATAACAGAGTGATTTATTTTTACCAAATTACGCTTGTAAAGATCAACTAGGCGGTTTCTAACGAAATCAAGTCTATCAATCACCTCAGCCGATGAATTCTTTGTCATTCGCTCTGAAAGGGATGACACGTCAGCAGTAAATCTAAATAGATCCAATCACTGATACAGGTGGCTTTAAAGAATCATTCTCTTAAATTGCTTTCAATTCAAGGCAAGACTAAAAGCCCTCCTCCATCGATAGTATATGATCATAGAATGGACAAGATCGCAAATGTTACGGTGCTAGGGTCTGGGACTATGGGACACGGGATAGCACAAATCGCCGCAATGTCTGGATTCAAAGTTCTCTTGAGAGATGTCGAACAGAGGTTCCTTGATAATGCCATGGACAAGATCAAGTGGTCACTAAATAAGTTGGTTGAAAAAAACAAGATGACCAAAGAATCTTTTGATCAGACACTCTCCAGACTAGTACCTGTGATTGATCTGAAAGAAGGCTTGAAGGATGCAGATCTTGTAATCGAGGCAGTACCTGAAGACCTTTCATTAAAAAGAATAGTCTACAAGGAAGTAAGCTCCTACGCCGATCCTAAGACTCTCTTTGCATCAAACACAAGTACTCTACCAATAGGTGAGATGGCTGAGTTGACAGATCGTCCTGGGTCATTTATTGGTTTGCATTTCTTCAATCCCCCTCAGCTAATGAAATTGGTGGAAGTGATCCGAGGTCACCAGACCGAAGAAGGTACTGTCGAAAAGTTAATGACCTTTGTAGAAGACCTAGGAAAGACTCCAGTGCTTGTACAAAAGGATGTTGCAGGGTTCATTGTAAATAGGATTTTCATACCACTGGTACATGAAGCCGTCTTTTGTAAGGAAAGAGATGGAATCACATATGAGGAAATGGATGCAGCAATGAAACTCAAATTAGGCTTTCCGATGGGGATATTTGAACTGGCCGATTATACTGGATTGGACGTTGTCAACAAGGCAACTCATGAAATGTATCTTAGGGATAAAAAGGTCATTAATCCACATCCCTTAATCG
>JARBAV010000443.1 GCA_029237515.1 Nitrososphaerales archaeon | reverse complement strand
GTCGGAAAGGATGTTATTTCCAGTCCATATGTTATGTAGGTCGCAGTTAGTTCTCTAAATAGAGCAAATGGTTTTGCCAGAATATATGCTGGAACTGAACCAAGTGCATTTTATGTTTCAAAGAATGGAGGAGACTCTTGGGAAAGAATGAATGCACTAAACGAATTACCATCATCCAAATCGTGGAGCTTTCCTCCCAGACCGTGGACTCATCACGTCAGATGGATTGAACCTGATTCAAATAAACCAGAGTATGTTTTCGTTGCTATAGAAGCAGGAGCCCTTGTACAAAGTCGTGACGGAGGTAAGACTTGGATAGACCGAGACGAGAAGCAAGGACCATATGATACTCATACCCTAGCTACGCATTGCAAAGCCCCTAAGCGTCTCTACTCGGCTGCTGGTGATGGATATTTTGAGAGCTTTGAGTATGGAAAGTCATGGACTAGGCCCATGGAAGGTCTAAGACATGATTATCTTTTCGGAATTGCAGTTGACTCCGGTGATCCTGATGTCGTGATAATATCAGCCTCTGATGGACCCAGCACTTCCTATTCATCTCAAAACGCTGAGACATTCGTGTACAGAAAAGATTCGGAATGCAAGGATTGGAAGGTTGTTACAGACGGTCTTCCTGAATCAGAAGGATCAACCATTATGTGCTTTGCTGCAAATCAAAGAGCTTCAGGAGAATTCTACGCTGCCAATAACCATGGTTTATTTGAATCAAATGATTCAGGTAAATCATGGAAGAGACTTGATACTCCGTGGCCAAAAGAATATCTTCAACAGACTCCGTGGGCTCTTGCAATTAACGGGAATTAGTTCAAATATAATCTCAATTAATTAATGGTCGGTTATCTGATTCACACAAGGTTTATAGATTTCTTGATAAAAAGGGTCATGACCCCAAAAATGATTGATGGTTATGTAGACAAGGCAGAAATTAGGTCATAATTAAAAGAGAACGCCACTATTTAAATGACTTAAATATAGCGATAGAAAATTATTGATTCATTGGGTAACACGAAAAAAAATAGCTTAACATAGTTTGACTACTATTATATACACTAATCGTATAAAGCCTCAAATGATGAACGGCCCCGAATATACGGAAAATTCAAAGCGTATTCTATTCATAATGTTGGCTATAGCAGCAATTATGACAAGCATGCCAGTGATCACCAATGTTATTACAGACACTATTAAAGTGGAAGCCCAGAGTCCTGGCATTGATGCATCAAGTATTTATGAAACCAAATCTATGGATTTAGGAAACAACGTTAAGAATCTTGTAATCCTGATTCCGAATGAAGGCCACGAATCGCAGAATATTGGTGATCAGAGTACAGACCAGCGGCTCGTCAATCAACCATATATTCCACAACATGTGACAGTACCCCTAGGAACTGCCATCACGTGGTTTAATGGTGATGTCGACCATGATCATAAAATTACGTTAGGCGAACAAGGTAGTAACTTGAACAACATAATATTCGATAGTAATGATTTTGCGTATAATACCGCATCACAGCCAGTTGTGATGAATAATACAGGATCCTTCGATTATTACCAAGCAGACGTGAACAATGAAGATACAGACTTTGTCATGAACGGGACAATAAATGTAGTAGACAAGTCTGACAACCCCAATACCACTACTGGTATTAGCACAGATCAACAACCTAATGCGAACATAAATACAGTTGGAACATTAATGGTCCCGACAGGGGATCTTCCAACATATACATCAGACTTAGAAAATGGAGGATTTTCCATTCTCAGCACTTATAACTTCAATGACATAAGGTCAGGGGATCCACAGACACTCATAATATGGGGAACATCTTCCTCTGGCACAAACTCTCTTGAAAATGTTGTTTCCCAATTAGAGCAGATAACTCCTACTTTGCCATACAGTTGATCAAACACCCTTCATCTTTTTTTGTTTATTATTCATTCATTTTCAATCAGACTAATATCAATAGTTGACAAACACCGCTCTTGTACTTTATTCTCTTTCAGAGTTAACTCAGTGTCCATATATGCATTACAAGGATGGGCTAAAAGAAGAATGGCTAGTAATTAGACTTATCCCTGTTTTGCATGCAGGAAAGCAGGTTTTGAAGTCCAAGTATTTTTAAATGGAAAAGACGATCAAGCTAGAACTGAGTATCCTAAGGAGGACGGAACGATACATTGACATAAAGAAAAACAAGTATCACACTAGCAAGACTAGCAACAAGAATAAGAGTTGAGTACTCACGACAAGATTAGCACCATAAACCAGAAGCTTGATCTTTCTAAGTTGTTGATAACAAGAAAAGTCTGAATTGCAGAAATATGGGATCTAATTGAGTTAGGTGAAAGCTTCCTCTTATCCCGCATATCTACTACATATTTAATTATTTCTTGTTGAAGATGAATCAAAATCAAGCACTCTATCACACGAAGTATTTAGATACTGTAAAAAGTCATTTAACTAGTTGGTATAATGAATATTAGTATCTTTTGATCTTTATCAATTCACGAATTGGATATGAGCTGTAAGACTGTTGCAGTATCAGCTTAGCCACAGTCTTTGATAACAAGAAGATGTTAACTATTTATGCGTACTATACACTCCTCCTAAAATACATTATAATGCATTTGCACATAGCTCTCAAACTGATTACTTAATAATTTAACTTGTTCTCCATATTCGGATGATTGTTACTTGTTATATCTCATATTATATCTCATGTCTTGTCTTAATTTGTTTTACTTTATCTTTCTTGCTTCCAACTCTGAACGTACATGCAGTCAATGTTATCATTGGTACATCTAATATCACGATCGGCACTGACGAAGATGATGTCATCATAGGCTGTTCATTTCTCACTTTTGTTCAGAGTATGGAAGTTGTTCAGGTTCCCAATATGAAACCGCCCGAACAATTGATACCTGTAACCATTACTGATTGCAGACAAGGTGATCTACTCATTGGATTAGAGGGCGATGACGTATTGCAAGGTTCATCTGCAGATGATTCGATCCGAGGCGATGACGACAAGGATCAACTTACAGGTGCGGATGGAAATGATAAGTTGGTGGGGGGAGATGACTCTGATGTAATTCAAGGCGGTTTTGGAGGTGATTTCCTATTCGGAGGATCAGGCAATGATGAACTCTATTCTGGAGCAGGAGATGACATACTATTTGGAAGTAAGGGTGCAGATTATTTTGATTGTGGAGAAGGTTATGATACTGTTATAGATTTTGCACCAACAAAAGGGGATACAAATTCTGATAACTGTGAAGTCGTATTAACCCATGGATCTCAAAATACAGAAATAATATGTGATGCTGGTTCTGAGAGCACACAGTTTCATTCAATGACAAATAGTGAAATGGAACCTAATAAAAGTGTGACCAGTAGCAATATCGTTGCTGTTCCTAATCCATTGGACATGCTATGCGATGAGGATGAGGAAACATGATGATGATATATTTTAATATGTAGCCTATTAAACCTTAGACTCAACAGGACTCCAGTTATAGATCATGATACCACTAGCTAAAAAATCTCAGATTAAATGAATCAGAGTGGTGAACCTAATACTAGTCAAGCCAGTGATAGACTTGCGGATTAGCATAATGTGCAATGTGAAACTTGTAGACACCCTATTTTATATAGAATACTAATATGTATTCTGTCGTTACCTTATATCACTACGATTCATTTCTACTTCATATGTAAGAAGAGGATAGCTAAACAGTGTTTCTCATAAATTGCTACTGGGAAAAATGATAGTACATATTACCTCTATTAATCAAGGAAGATGCATACGAAATTAATATATCAAACATGCAGTAGTAGGAGTCAGAACCAATGAAGGCGGCTGTTTTTTCTGAGTATAGCAAAGATCCTGCAAAAGTGGTGAAAATTTTAGATGTCGATCCTCCAAAGTTAAAATCAAATGAAGTGATGATCAAGGTAGAATCAGATGCTTTTAATTACAACGATTTATGGGGAGTATGGGGAGAGCCTATTAAGATCCCATTGCCACATATTTCAGGCACCGATATCGCAGGAACAGTGACCGAAATTGGCTCAGGCGTTACCACTATCAAAGTTGGAGACAGGGTGGTTTCTCATGCAAATTTATCGTGCAGAACTTGCTATTACTGTACATCTGGCAGAGAGTATGATTGTAGCAATAGACTTGTATGGGGTTTTCAGACAGGTCCGCTATGGGGTGGCTTCGCTCAAATTACAAAGCTTCCAGAGGTAAATGTTGTTAAATTGCCAAATGATGTCTCGTATAATGATGCTGCTGCCATTGCTATGGTAGGATTAACGTCTTGGCACATGTTAGTAGGTAGAGCAAAAATTGTACCTGGACAGACTGTCTTAATCATGGGTGGTACAAGTGGAGTCGGAATGGTGGGAATTCAGATTGCAAAATTATATAATTGTAATGTAATTGCTACTGCTTGAAATAAGGAGAAGATGTACAAATGTTTGGAGATTGGCGCAGACTATGTGGTTAATCATAGAGATGCTGATTGGTATAAGGCAGTACGAAGTCTTGCAAAAGACAAGATAGGTGAAGAAGGAATAGATGTAATATTTGAACATATAG
>JARBAV010000442.1 GCA_029237515.1 Nitrososphaerales archaeon | reverse complement strand
CGAAGTCTTTTTCATGAGTAGCTCTTAATGTCCACCTAATTGCAATCCTGTTTTGATCTCCAAAATCATCTAATATTGTGATCTTCATGTCTGGAAACGCGGAGATCTTCAGACACCCACTTTTTGAATTCCTCTATGCCATTAACCTCTTCACCCATCCCATGGTAAACTATGTCTGGAGTTACGAAGTTCTTTGCTGCCTCGGTACTCCTGGCATTAAATATTTCTTCAACAAAATTTCGAGCTATTGTGCTGTTTTGTGTGCTGGACATATAATTTAGTGATTCGATGTGGCCATTAAGGTTTACTATCCATGCACAAAGACTTTGGTCATATTTCGCCTCAAAAATGCTAACAAGACTGAATTTAGGAAACGAGCTGATATTTCAATATACCATCGATTGTAAGGTATGAATGCATTCCACAATAAAAGTGAAGTTGTAGTTAACTCACCATCTCAAGATCCCACGCCATATCAGGATTCCTACGATTAAGGCTATTACCAGACCGACGATTCCAGCAATTATGAGCCAGTTTCCACCACCCGTACTTTTCCGCATATTCTAAAACCACATTCTCTTGTATTTAAAGTTCATTCCTCGTTCGCCCTTACCCAAGAGCGATCTACCTGACTACATTACCTGCCCAAATTCTATCATATTATTATATGAAAACAATGAGAAGTCGGTTTTTTGATAAATGTGTTATTGATGGATATATGATGTCAAGTCGGATGGATATATGACGTCAGGTCGGATGAATCTAAAAAGTATCCATTATAAGATTATCAAGGATTGCGATATAACCTATATCTTAATTCAGAGTGAGGTGGATTGTTAGATAAGTGACAAGGTACCTAATTTATCGAAGTATAGGTTTATGTAGTTCAATAATATTGCCTTTGTGGGTGTACATAGGTGTATTCTTCATGGCTTGGTATGTATAACCATTATCTGAGAAATTGCGAACAGATGAATATACTCTCTATGGGTACGGCGAGAGACTGAAAGCAATTTATGAGTTATTTATCGAGGCATCACAGAATTTGATCAAAATTAATGAGCAATATAGAGAAATGTTAAAAGCCAATGAAAGTGCGAATGTTCTATACAAAGAATACATTGATCATTTCCAGAAATTGAACCAACTATGAATACGGTATTTATGGAATGGAATCGATTTTTAACTCAAGCTCAGATCAAAGACACAAAAAAGATTCAGGAAAAAAAGGAAGGCTAATAGACATGAGAGTTGAGGGACACCATTCAAATCTTATTATGTCCTTGGAATTATGGAAGATAGGAATACTTCTTGTCCGTCTAGCCCAGGCGTTATGGAAGTAGGGATTATGAAGAAAAGGTGAAAGAAAAATGAGAACGTCGCGAACATTACAATTATGAAAACCGCGATAATAATCAAGACTAAAATCTGGACAGTGCTCATGACTGGATTATGAAGGGACATAAATATATAAGCTTCTGAGGAGTAATGAGTAGAGTTCTACTAAAACAGTAAGGTCAATTTCATTATCCAAATTGCCATTCTATTTCAAATAATATTTAAACCGCACATACTTATATAAGCACGGAGGGGCGATAAAGATTCAGATATGCAATGTCCAAATTGTTCAACTCAAATGTTACCAATGCAAAAATACGAGGTGAATATTGACTACTGTCCTTCCTGCAAGGGAGTATGGTTAGATAGAGGCGAGATAGATAAGATTGGCAAAATTCAAAGCGACTACGATGACCAACATATTAACCAATACCATTATAGAAATGGAGAATATGATGACTACTACTATAATAATACACATAGAAGGAGAGGACTTTTCGATGATCTGTTTTACTATTGAGATATAGATCGTTAAAACTACTTGATTAACCTGACATAAAGTCGAAACACGTGAATGTTACAATTTTTTTTCTACTTTTCTCCTTTTGAAAAATAAAGAATATGGAGTGATGGAGACTTGAATCATGTAATTACTTTATAAAAAATAACAATGAAGATATGATTTAATATTGCTTAAAACCATGAGATATCCTATTTGATGTTCTTGTATTCCTGTTTAATGAACTTGAGTAATTGGTTTAAGGTTGCAGGTTCTCTGTCAGAGCTCATGACATATAATGCTGAATAAGCATTTGAGAATAACAATCTCTCAGTGGGTCCTAAGTCTAACAGGTGCGCCAAGATATTTGCAGCATCCCAGGAATCTCCTGCACCAGTGAGTGTCTTCGCTTTGACCTTTATAGAGCTAACAAAAGAAGTCTCTAATCCATCAGACCATGACGCTCCCTTGCTTGTGTGGATTTCAACAGACATTCTGAATTTAGACGCAAGTTTCTTTGCAGCGTTTTTCAAGTCGTTAGCATTATAACTATTGGGCGGCAATAAAGAAGATAATCCCAAGGCCTTTCCCAATGACCTACACTCATTTTCGTTTAAACTTAAAACATCAATTAAATGAGCAAGTTTTAACAGATCATTCTTAAATTCATCTCTTCTACTATCGATATCAGCAGGATCCACGAAATGGATAGCATTTGGCGACTTTCTAAATGCATGTTTTGCCAGTTGCGTTCCCTTTAAGTTACTTGCCCAATTGACAACCATAACACCATCGCACTTCCTCAGGGTCTCCAAATCACTTAGAGAATTGACATGATGTGGACCGAAATTTATGTTGTCTCCTACATCACTTATCAGCAGATTTATTCTTGGTTCATTCTTACCCCCCACAAATTCTAATGCAGTTGTACGACAATGATTACCTCTTACAACTCTAAGATCTACATTATTGCCAAATCTTGAGAAAATCTTGTTAAGAGTTAAGGACCCAATTTCATCTGCAATTGTAAATAGTTTGACATGAGCCCCTAATTTTGCAAGGCAGTATGCAATGTTTATTGCATTACCTCCTTTTACATCTGTAGCTGAAATTCCTCGAAGAGCACCTCCGCCATGTTTTGATTTCTCCGATAAAGCATCAAGTAACT
Organism: Nitrososphaerales archaeon; assembly: GCA_029237515.1. Classification (GTDB taxonomy): domain Archaea; phylum Thermoproteota; class Nitrososphaeria; order Nitrososphaerales; family Nitrososphaeraceae; genus TH5896. Next base: position 1 of record JARBAV010000442.1, on the reverse strand, counting down.
G
>JARBAV010000441.1 GCA_029237515.1 Nitrososphaerales archaeon | reverse complement strand
GAGGGTCGATGTTAAGAAACCCAGTCAGGAAGGGCTCACACTTACTGTAGATAAGATTGAATCATTTGATAGAGAAAACTTTGAGATCTTGGCTGCATTTATTGACCAAATCAAAATCTACAACACATATCCATTATTAATCTCCAATGATCTTCTTCAGAAAAGAGTATCATATTATCATGATTTTAACATTAAAGTTTCAACTGGTAGTACACTTACAGAATATGCCATATCCGAAAATTCTCTTGAAAAGTACATCAAAGAATGCGCCAAGATGGGATTTGACATCATCGAAATTGGTGAAAACAACATTGACATAGATATCGACAAAAAAAAGAAAATATCTGAATTCATACTTTCCGCAGATTTGACGTTTAACTGGAAAATCGGTAAAAAAGATCCTAGACATCAGATTGGAATTGACAATACCCTTTTGAGGATTGAAGATGTCATAAAAGTTGGTGCAAAAAAAGTAATCCTAGAAGCAAATGAAGGTATTAGCGTTGGAATCTATGATCAAAATGGTTCGGTAATTTGGAATTATGTAGCTGCTCTTACTGCAAAATATCCACCAAATACCTTTATTTTTGAGGCTCCCCTTCCAACTCAGCAATCTGCATTGATAGCAGAATTTGGTCAGCGAGTGAATCTTGCCGAAATAAATATTGATAATGTCGCTTCTGTAGAGTCTCAAAGGCGTGGATTTCTTTCCAAATCGTCCTTTGGCATGTCATTCTCTCAAAAGGAAATAGGTGGAGGTCCTGCCTCAAAGTTTATTTATTATCTGATAAAAACAAGAAATCCAATTGAACAAAGCGATCTGATAGGTATTACCCATTTGCCTAGAAGGACTGTCCAGAGCGCCATTGAAGACTTGAAGAATCAAGGTTTCATTATAGAACGAAATAGTTTGGATGATAACAGAAGAAAGGTGTATTACCCTGTCAAATCAGAGTGGTTGTAATTATATCTGCACTATTTTAAATGCTCAATACAATAGACTGACAATTTCTAAAAACATTATACAAGATTTACATTGTGTTTTTGACTTCAATAATGTTAAGGATGTTGCTGTATTAATCGTTACTAACTGAATTCCCAAAATATGTACATTCACATACGGCATAATGTACTATTCTACTTTCGCGATGTTCAAATTTTTAATTTATCTCCCTTGTGATTAACTAACTTCTAGTATTCCCTGTTTTCAATATATGTATTTTTTTCATCGGTTGCAGTTAAAGATTGCAAATTTATAGATACAAAATGCACCATACAATAATTGAATGCTAAATATACATATTAATCGAGTTGAACACATAAATCCTAGCACCCAAGACAAGCACAGCATTAGCCCGATAAACCGGCATAATTTGCGCCTAACACCATAATTATACATATTTGCAAGTATTCAAATATGCTTTTAATTAGGTAGGAGGCATGCACAAAAAATTAAAAGTCATTGCAGTTCTAACTACGTTACTTGTTGCAGGATTTATTGTAACACCGTCACTCTCAAGTCATGCGAATGCACAGCTAGCACAAAAAAAGGTATTTAGACTAGGATACTTTCCTAACATAACCCATGCGCAGGCAGTAATTGGGGTAGGAAATGGGGATTATCTGGAGGCATTGGGCGATAATGTAGAGCTTAAAACTTTGACCTTTAATGCGGGACCATCAGCGACAGAAGCCATGCTAGCGAATCAAATCGATGCAACTTACATAGGTCCAAATCCAACGGTTAATGGTTATGTTGTTTCTGAAGGGAAATCCGTTAGAGTAATATCTGGAGTGGCAAGCGGAGGTGCCGTATTCATAGTTAGAGATGATTCTGGTATTCAATCCTCAAAAGACCTTGGTGGTAAAAAATTTGCAAGTCCGCAAATAGGTAACACGCAAGATGTTGCACTGAGAAAATATCTACTGGATAATGGATACAAAACAAAAGATAAAGGGGGAAACGTTGATATCCTTCCTGTAAAGAATCCTGATATCTTGACGCTGTTTCTAAAGAAAGAAATCGATGGAGCTTGGGTCCCTGAACCATGGGGTGAAAAACTTATCAAGGAAGG
>JARBAV010000440.1 GCA_029237515.1 Nitrososphaerales archaeon | reverse complement strand
TTTTAAGAAAATTAAATGAGCTAATTTGTCTGACTCACGAGATCCAAATCAGATCATGAATAGGAGAAGCAGGTTTATTGAAGCAGCTAGTCGCGGAAAGATTCTGGCAAATAAATGTGCAAAATGTGGTCATTCCACTCTTGAGACAACATATTTCTGTGAAAAATGCTCTTCCGATATATTTACTACAGAGGAATACGACGGGTTGGGTAATGTGGTTACGTTCACAATTCAATCTGTCGCTCCAGAAGGATTTACTGATGCGGGCTCGTATGCATGGGTAGTCTTTAGGGTTGATGGTACCACTTTCAATGTCTCTGGATTTCTAAAGGATATTCGTGCGCCTTCGGATTTACCGATTGGTTCAAAAGTACAAGTGACTGGTTTTGATGAGAAACATGGGTTGCTTTTAAAGCGTGTTTGATAGGTTGTAATAATAATAATAATAATAATACTTGTCGTGTGCCATCACCATGTTCAGAATCCCTCTTCCATTGGATCGAGGCAAACTGCATTTTCCCTGTTTGGCCCAGAACAGGAAATCCTATAGCTTAGCTTAAACATATTTGTAGGTATATAGAATTTAACATTTGTTTTTACATCACATTTTTTTATGTATTTGCGGAAGATGGAACAGCATCGTCAGCGATTCAGTGGAGAGATTACAAATGCAAGTGCCGTTGTAAATACCCAACTTTCAAAGCTGACTATGCTGGAAAGAAAATTCTCGAACCTGGATGACAAATTCAGCCTTGAAATTTCCAATCTTATGAAGAATGGCAATAATACGCGGGCAAAAGCACTTGCAAACGAACTAGTGAACATTCGACGGATCAAGAACATAACTCGAAACATGAACCTTACCTTGGAGATGCTGGTAATCAGGTTTAGTACTCTCAAAGATTTTGGAATGATTATGGACACTATTGAACCTACAGTAGATATAATAAAGAACATTCAGCTAGATATATCAGGTATCGTGCCAGCCGCAAACGGTGTGCTATCCGAAATGTCTGATATTTCATCAGTGGTTCTAAATGAAAGCACAAAGATAGATGGAAACTATGCCATTCCAACAACAGTAGATTCAGATGCACTGGATATTCTAACAGAAATCGAGTCAGTAATGGAACAAGACGCTAAAACGAAATTGCCTGAAATACCTGCAGAGATAAACGAAGCAATAATCCAATCAAAGGATAAAATGAAGATAAGGAACTTATTGAAGGAGAGTCAGGTACTGGTCGAAACCTGATCAAAATAGCAGAAATTGAGGTAGGTCATATTATATCGATAGTAAAATATAATTTACAAAGTAGTTTTAATTGTCTAGGCTGAATATCGGGTGCAATGGAACAGTTGAGTCACGATTATTCATTACAAACTGAGAATAAGAGGTATGGGATTCTCGAATCCGCTTCAAAACGAGTGCGGATGATCTTCTCTGTTATGGCAAGTCCTAACAGAATTGATATTCTTAGAATATTGAATTCAAAGGGGCCGCTTACTTACTCAGAATTAAAATCACTGGCAGGGTTCAAATCGAAAAAAGAATCAGGAAAATTTGCCTATCACTTAAGGAAACTACTTCGGCAGTCATTAGTTGCTTTGAACAAAGGTGAAAGAAGATATACAATAACTAACTTGGGTAAATTAGTCCTGAGTCTTGCAAGACAAATTGAAGAAAGGTCAATAGTTGAAAGTGGCAAAATGTATGTTAGGACAAGCCATAATTCTATTGAGGAGTTTAATTCCCACAAGATAATCCAATCTATCGTTAGGGAGGCAGGGATGCCTCTAGAACAAGCGCAGAAAATCACAGAGGAAGTGGAGAACAAAATATACAAGTTCCAAGCTGCTTATCTTACATCTTCTCTGGTTCGTGAAACAGTCAATTCCGTGCTAATAGAACATGGCTATGAAGAGTATCGGAGTAGAATGTCTAGATTAGGCATGCCTAGCTCAGACGTTCTTGATCTGGTAAACAATGCGGAAGGAATTACAAATGGAATAGAGGGTATTATCTATAATGCCTCCATGTCCGTATTTTCGGAGCACCTACTTTTGAATTCACTACCTAAGGACATTTCAGATATGCATCTAGGTGGCGAGTTAAACATCTCAAATCCTGGAGTATGGGGTATGATTCCTGATGTAGCTTTTATAAACATCAATGAATTTTCTGAGGGACTAAATAACTTAAACGGCGAGTTTTTTAACATATCGAGGGTACGCTTCGATGAAAAGTCCAATTTCGCGGCAGCACTGCAATTACTTTTGACTTTGATGAGTAGAGAGGCATCATCGGAGGTAGTACTTGAAGGCATCACAGATTTTCTCTTGAATGACACTTTGAATCGTGAGGATATCGCCTCGTCCTTTGCGAGGTCTCTTATCTCGTCATCTGCTTCGAGTTCCTATTCTGAAGGTCTTCCATCATTTACATTTCTGTTACCTATAGATACTCTTGAGAAGAAGACACTCGAGGCCTTACTTGATGGCTACACAAAGTATACAGACTTGACTCCATTACCAAGGGTTAGTCTAGCATTAAAATACAGTGAAGATTCCAGAACGTTGGAAGAAGACTCGCAGATGATATCATCTGTAGTTAGATCTGGAGGTAAGATTGTCATCATGAAAAATGAGAAGCGAACAAGCAATGGCATTCGAAAATCTTTAGATGGTAAGGATACACGAAGCGTCGTATCATTACAGTCATTGTCGATTAATCTTCCTAGGCTTGCATATCAGTCAAACAAAGATGAAACATATTTCAGGGCAAAACTCGCCTTAACAATAAAACCAGCGTTGGAGGCGATGTATATAAGAAAGAAGAACATCCTTAACGCAATCAGAAAGGGGCTATTCCCAGTGATGGGAAGCGCTAATTTCGAACAGTTCGGTACAACTAATATGATTCTCAATCTCACCGGATTAAGGGAATCCGTGTATGATATCTTGGGATATAATCAAAATTCTACTGGATATGATGTTCTGAAAAAAGTACTGAAAACCTCAGGAGATGTAGCTTTAGATCACGGAAGACAAATGGATAGTAAATCGGTGGGTATTTCAATGATAGATGATGACAGTAGCATTAGATTTTCAACCCTAGATTCAGAAAAATATGGTAAGACCCTAATATCTACTGGGGCTGAGTCAACTAAGCAATACTCCCAAGGTATTACTGTGAAGGGAAAGGACCTTTTGTTACAACCTCAAAAAACATTGGAAGAATGTATATCCATTGATGGTCTCCTGAGAGGTGGATTGTCGACGTCAATCGATCTAACAGATAATTCGACACAGGATGAATTGAATAAGGCGCTAGTCGCCAGCACTGGGCTCACCTTCTTCCGACCATTTGTGCGATCGCTGATCTGTAGAGGGTGCAGCAAACGTTATGTTGGGTCTGATGTTAATAAATGTGAGACCTGTGGATCGGTATATTTAAGGATATGTTGACTTGCAGTTAATGGATATTGGGGTTGACCAACCCTAGCCCATCTTTTTGATTTTTTTTAGATTGTCTAAGTCTTTTTGAAAAAGGATCAAAGCAGATTCAAGACAACACCTTGGGTCATCAATCCATATAAAATGTATAAGTTATTCTAATGAGAACCGCGTTTCACTGCAATAATTCTTGTTTTGGCCAACTATATTGGTACCTTATCAAAATCCAATTTTTGACTATCCTATGCCTTTCATTGCAAATAACATACGCGTCACTCAGTCTCAAAAACAAAGAAAAAAAGAGCGTTTGTTTAATGTTTTGTCTTTTCTTATGGGATTGATCTGCTGTACAGCTTTCCTTCTAATGCTAGTTTGTACATCTCTGCTACGTATGGATTCTTGGCTGGTGTTTCAGCTCCAAGTTCAACCAATCGTGCATACACCCTTACGACATATGCTAGAGCTCCCATGAAAGCTACAACAACTCCCATGTTAAACATCCAGTGGTTTGGAACTGAGAATATTTCTTCTACAAACCAAAAGTGCCACATCTCATTGATACCTATAGTAAACATGGTTGCCAAATATCCAAGAATGGTCATCTTTAGACCAGTATTCATGGAGTTGTTTGGTCCTCTTAGAATAGGTACTTTTCTGTCATACATTGCTACAAATCCCCAACCTAGAGGAAGTGCAATGAAGTGACTGTATAGCCACCAATGAGCTGGTGTGAATGCACTATCTCTGATAGCAGTTTGATGCAATGATCCATCTACAAAGTTATCTACTTCTACTGATGCTGCAATTGAACCTAGCATTATGACCATTATGTAAATTTTCTTTAGTCTCTGTATCTCTACTTCTTTTGGTATCAGTGCTGGCATCTGTGCCATTATGTTCTTCAATAATGAAGATGCAACAGATCTATATTAAGTTGTGAGTACTAAAATTTGATTCTTTATTCAATGTCTAACAATAAAATGATTAATATTTTGTAAAATGTATATCTAACTAAAACGTATGTATGATATATTATACCTAAATGCGGATAAGCATTAGTGATTAGCATAAATGATTATCTTATAAAGGGTTCATTTGAACACATTCTTGATTACTATCTGAATGCAATAAGAATATGCTGATCTGAAATATTGGTAAATCAGAGATGATTCTTGATACATCGAGTTTGAAATTCCTAATTAATTGTATTTTTTATTCGGTTGACTTTTTTGATAAGTCTGTCTGCACGATTCATGCTAAATGACATCCCAGGGATTTTGCTGACTTCTTTTAATCTATGCTTTCTTTTGAGCTTAGTCACATTTCCATTAGTCCCCAAGTAAGCTATGTGACTTACTCTATCATTTATAAACAAATTTGGAGCTAGGCTACTTAAATCGTCCTTTGTCCACTCTGAACGATGGGTTTCATAGACATTTCCAAACGCATCTTTTTGACTACTTGGTTTTTTTGGTGTTGATATCAAGACGCCATCATTTT
>JARBAV010000439.1 GCA_029237515.1 Nitrososphaerales archaeon | reverse complement strand
TTTTCTTTGTTTTATGATTTATATATTACTGAACTTTATACTCAAAGAAAATTTTGCGACATTAAGAAAATTTGGACATTGAGTTCGATTGTCTTTGACTTTATAGAGTTATTGTTAAATAATCTGATCCTTTTTCTAAGATTATATATTCATATCCGTACTTATTTCTATCATGTTTCAGTAGCACATTCTTAACATTGGGCGTCATGTTTGTCAAGATTATTTTCTTGTTTCTCTTTTCAGAGTTCTTACTCTGTATTATCCGTCTTAGTGTGTCAAGGGAGGGATTGTCGTCCCTTCCATTTGCAGATATTATATAATATTCTGCGACGATCGTGTTGAAAAATTCTTGTGTCGTATTCCTATCACTTCCATGATGTGGTACTTTTAAAATGTCAACATGAAATCTACCGTTCTTATCTAACATATTATTTTTTGATAATATTTCAACAATATCTTGTCCCACACCGTCACCAGTAAAAAGGATTTTTCTATTCTCTATTTCTGCCAAAAACATAATGCTTGCTAAATTGGGAATACTTTTATCCAAGATTTGTACGAGTTCAGATTTGCTTTTTTCAGATTTATACTTCTTAGTAAACCAATCATGCCATTCTTTTCTAAGCCGTTCAATATTCCTTTTTGTCGGCCCAAGTATCATTAATTTAATATGGTTCAGGTAAGTAGATTTCACATTATTCTCAACATCAATTAACTCACCAAAGCCTTGATTAATTGGTATCTTAAGCGATATCGCCAATGCAGTAAGATCTGTACCTTGTTGATAACCTTTCATAATTAGGGAATCCAAGATCATCTTCCTTTCTATGAATCTTTGATCCTGGAAATATTTTGTAATTATTTTCACCGGTTCATCAGGTAGTAATAAAAGATTTTTGAATGAATTATGCCACATATTCAATATCTTAATGAAATCTTTTGTTTTGTTCTGTTTCTCCTTTTTGATCTCATTCAGCAGATCAAGTAATCCTATGATATGATCATTATCAATATGACTTAACACAACTAGATCTAATTTTCCATTTAAGGGTAACTTCTTAAGAGTGGGTTTAAGATGTTTTTCAAATGTTTGATAAGGCCCTCCATCTATCAGGATACTTACGTATTTCTTACCGATTTCAGATTCTAATATGAAACAGTCCCCATATTCGGCCTGAACTACGTGAAGTCTTATCACAACGATTCTTGGTAATTCACCTATTAAAGTTAAACAATATCAACTTTTTTCGGCGCCGAAAATTTATGAAACTGAACTACTTCATAATTGAAACTGGAAGATCAATTCTGTTACCCCATTCGCCCCATGAACCAAGATACATTTTTACGTTTTTGTATCCTAGCATTTTCAATACCAAAAAAGCATTAGCTGCCCTGTACCCCCCTTGACAATATGCTATTATTTTAGAATTCTTTGATATTTGTGAATAAATCTTTGAGAGTTTTTCCTTGTTTTTAAATGAGCTGTTTTCTATATTTTTCTGCCAATCAATATTTACTGCATATGGGATATGTCCCCTCCTAGCAGCCCTTACATCTGATCCATTAAATTCTTCTTTAGAACGAGCATCCAATATTACCACTTTTTTATTATTCAGAAATCTTTTTACTTCGCCAGCAGTTGATAGGATATTATTGTCGACTTTACCTTTGAATTTGGAATGAAATAGAGGATTGCTCTTGATTTCTATAGGATACCCTTCTCTTTTCCACACCTCAAATCCTCCATCCAACATACTTACCATTTTATGAGAAAAATAAAGGAGCAACCATACACCCCTAGCTGCAGAAACGCCAGAAACATCATCATAAAAAATGACTTGGCTTTTCCTTTGTATTCCAATATTAGACAAAAGTATTCTTGTTTGTCTGTTGAAATCTTTGATACCCTTCTTGGAGGTGTCAAACCAGTGAAGTTGGAAAAGATCAATGTTTACGGCTCCTGGGATATGCCCTTTTTTATATTCCCCAAAGGACCTTGCATCAACTATAATGGGTTGACTCTTGGATATGTCAATTCGCTTGTAGAGTTCTTTAGCAGATATTATAAGGTTCAGGAATATCAATGGCACAATTAAGTAATATATAGAATGTGTCTTCAATCACGTGTTGTAGCAATCTCTACGCAAGCAGATATGTCTGTATTAATTCCTAGTAACGAATCTGGTAATAATTATTTAGGTACATTTGATTTAGCATTGATCTTGGTTGCAGAAGGTATAAAATTAACTTAAAAATCCATATTCTATTAATGAATTCAAGGAATTTACTTGTTTTTTGAAGGATGAATGAGATCTAATATTTGATTATCACTAACTTGATCAAAATTGTGGTAAAATTGTTCTATTGATCTAAAGTTATTGTCAGCAGGACTAATGATAACTTCAACATGCGCTATACTTTCTCTTCTCAATAGGTCCACCGTACCTCTCGGACAAACAGGAATGGCTACGATAATACGTTTAGGACCATGTTTGTTTCTTAAACTCCTTACTGTAGCCATAATTGTAGATCCCGTCGCCGCTCCATCATCAACTATTACGACTGTTTTACCAGTAACAGTAATTTTTTCTTCATCCAGAAAATGCTTCCTTTCTTCATAGTATATGTCTGCTTGGCGTTTAATTTCTCCTAACTGGTATGATAATTCATTATTAATGTATTCCTCCGTTATTCTTAGTTCTTCAATTAATGATTTGTTCAGATACGTTGTACCATCTTCGGTTACAGCGCCTATGGCCAATTCTTCATTGTATGGAGAACGTAGTCTTTTAACTAGTATCATATCTAGACTGCAAGATAGCTTTGTGGCAATGACTTCACCAACTATCAATCCCCCGCGAGGCAATCCAATTATCATGACATCGGATCTAGCGTCTTTTTTTAGGCTGCTTTTTAATGATCCTGCTAGAATGTTGCCAGCTGATTCCCTATTCTTTATCTTTAATTGAAATTTTCCAAATATCCTATTCAGTATCAATACCAGTAAACACCATAGTTACATATGAGGTATTAAACATCGTGTTTCCCATCTATTCCCTATAATACTAAATGCACTGAACTTGCTCCTTGCTACTTTTCTTGTCTGATATGGGCAGTAGACAAGTTAAAATTACGCACCATCCATTGGGTCGCAATCTCTGAAACTTCCTCCATGACTCCAGGTTCTTCAAATAAATGAGATGCATTTTTTATGATGCTTAGTTTTTTTTCCTTTGAATTTCTCATTTTTTTCATGGTTTCGTTACCTACCTCGATCATGGATTTTTCCTTGCTACCTACAACAAACAAACATGGTGATACTATTTTATCCAAAAATCTGGTCTCTACTAAATCCGTCCGTCCACTCCGAATTACAATTGATATAATATCATATTTGCTTGCGGATATCAATGCAGCTGCCGCACCCGTGCTCGATGCGAAATAACCCATATGTAATTTTTCTGTACTTGGATTTTGTTGTACCCATTCAGTAGCCATCGAGAGTCTTTTTGAAAGTAACAATATATTGAATTTATTTAATATTGCCCCAGGTTCCTTAATTTTCATATTCTCTAATTTAGTATCATAATCCTGTTCCTCAGCAGATAACAGATCAAATAATAGAGTTGCGATATGGCTATTGTTTAATTTCTCCGATACAAGTTGGTTTCGCTGACTATTTTTACTACTGCCACTCCCATGGGCAAA
>JARBAV010000438.1 GCA_029237515.1 Nitrososphaerales archaeon | reverse complement strand
GGTAATTGATGGCTTGTATGTAGGGTATAGAGAAAATGTAGGGTCAGTATACTCTGGAATTAGTAACAGTAATTGGTCGAGATGGATTTGTCAACACGTTGTCGACTCAAATAATGAATAGAAACCATTGGAATTGGCTTTTAAGGTTATGGCTTCGAATCAATATTCAATTGGGCCCATGGATTTGTATGAAAATTCATTTGAATCCTAGTCTACAAGATATGTGTTTCTCAGATCTCTTGTGATATTTTAACACCTTCACGCTCAGTTCTTTGTTATCCTTGAACTAAACACTTTAGAAGTGCCTATGAGATTTCAAATCATCCTCTATTTCGCCGAATAACAGAAGACATCGATGCTGTCTCATCCGATTATTACAAGCAAGCAGTATAAAGTGGAATAATTGAGGAGAGAAGCGGATCGTATACGATGGCGCAGGAACAGGGTATTGGAATATCTAATGAGGCTGCATGAAGAGGACGATTACATGAAATTTGTTGAAGAGGCTATCGTAGAGCTTCAGTCCAGATCTGATTCCAAGAGGCTGGATTTATAGATACTTGGATTTCCGATTTATTCCTGGAAACTGACGTGTGCGTTGTACGATAATCCTTTATCTCATTTGCTTACCGCTGCATCAAAAGTATTCACTGTAATCGTTCTAATTTATTAACTACAACAACAATGGATACTACTGGTTATTAATGGATATCATCACCAAGTTCGGACATTGAAACTAAAAAAGGAGATGTATAATTATCAAAAATGAAGTTAACTACAAAAGGAAGAGGTAAGGACACCATATGTGCCCTATTCAATTGTGGGTGTCGTGGAACGACTGAATTTCGACACGAATGCGAAGCATTCCTTTGTGAAAGGCATCACAAATGGGTGACCAAAATAGGGCTGGACGAATTTAATTTCTAGGTGCCTTGGACTATTTGTAACTATGCTCTATTGTACCCCGGAAGATCTATACATTGAAGACGTTTAACCTGAGGTTAAATGCATGGGCGGTAGTTATCATTACTGTGGCTGCATTGCTTCTTACCGCGATGGTTCTAGCCATAATCGCAGAGCTGGGAACGGAGGCCAGAGTCGCCGAGGAAGAGAAAGAACTGGGGTCACTGCCTTACTGCCATAACGTGCCGGACGACTGGCATGGTATTTGTCATGACTTTAAAGATTTCAATGTGGAAACAGGTTTGTATCCATGTAACATTGTCAGCGATCGGATTTCATGTTTTGATGTAAATACTATCAGAGAGTAGGTGAACTAGCACCTGCAATTATGCCCTCGCATTTACTTCTACTTCATACTAATAATAGCGAACCAATCATTTAGTTGTCGCTTTGTTCCACAATCAGAAAATAGGCTTCGGCTAACAGTCGCACAAAGATAGTAACAATAAGAATGACAATGCCAAGGCAACCGATCGGTATTTGACCGAACAAGAATGAATAATTGGATTTTAAACAGTTTGATAGCATTTTTCTAGAATTAGGTCAAAATTAATAATGGTGCCGCATTGATAACGCCAAGCCAAGAATAAATCATTAGTGATACTAAGCAATAATTTCAATTTTGAAAGTGCTCGAAAGTGATCATCAAGGGAGGCCTTATCCCAATTGTATATTTCCCAAATATTAAAAGTTCGTTTTGTGATATAATACTCAAGACAAAGGCAGTTTGAATGGCCTGTAAGGGTATATGCGCAAGATATAAGGCTCAAAAACCATCATGGGAATGGGGTCGATATGCATCAGGTCAGAGGAGATGCCAAATATGCGAATTGTTCATTGAATGGGACGGATTATGGTGCCCCTGTTGTGGATACCGATTAAGGTCTAAACCCAGAAACTCAAAGTACAAGGCAAAGTTAAGGCAGGACACATATGAGATACATTCCAATAAACACGAACCACAGTCTTCACAGACCATCTTTTATGAATTCCCAAATTAAGTCCATTATCATGTTCAATATTCCGATCTTGCTCTAAATACTGATGATAGAATTTATTACTAAAGGTGGTAAAAAATATGGTTAACATTAGAGACTTACTCGATCTTGATAATATGTTAATTAAGATTACATATGGCTTTGCACTGGCTATGTTGGCAATATCCATTGTACTTTGGTTGATTAGTAGTGGAGGTAATAAGTAAAATTCTTCAAAAGAGGTAGGAAATGCTTTTGCGTTCCTCTTACTAAATCTAAGATCTTGTGGGGAGTAATGAATGGCTTGGAGTTAACGATTAATAAACCCCAAAATCATGGCACAAACCGGATTAGTGGAGCCTCTTCTATACTACGGAAACGGTAACACTGATGGAATTTGTTCCTCAATATTTCCACTGTCATCATCGTTATTGTCATTTTCGGATCCTTGTGATGAGGCGGAATACCGACTTGTCAGATTCTGAGATGTGTAGTCATTTTACACGAAATTTTCAACTAGATATTGTTCAAATTTGATTGTTTCATTCTTTCCCAACAAGATGTCATCATAGAAAATTGTTTTCTTCCCTTTAGATACATAGATCTTAAGGATGGACGAGTCCCTTATTAATTCTGCAACCAAGTCAGGCCCCGTTGCTAACATTCCCTTCTCGCCTAATGCATAAAGGGTGAAATTATTATCTCTATTTTTTTCCAACCTCGGATTCTCAAATACCATATCATACCTGTTAATTCTATCCTCAATGACCAGCTTCAGTTTTCCGAACTTCTCATCCTTTTCTACTTTCAAAACATATTTTTCTAGACTTTCCAGTTCAATGCTGCTCCCAATTTGTGGAGCCACTTGTTCCCTACTGGTAGGAGTTCCTCCATCCTTCTCATCCTCCCTTCTGGTCCATATCGTTCCTTCCTCTGCTACGATTATTTTAAACTTGCCTTGCGCTCCGGATATCTTCAGATGT
>JARBAV010000437.1 GCA_029237515.1 Nitrososphaerales archaeon | reverse complement strand
CGTATCTCTTTCCCTAGCAATATTATTAGGTACAATTTTCTATTTCTCAATCAATTCAGTTAGACCATCGTTTAGTTACGACGACTATTACGTTGAGGGTCAGGTCCAGTTCATTGGTACTGACGAGGTCAATGATAGTCCCCAAAATCTAGATCTATTAGAAATATGCTGCGCTTGGTCAAACGCGCTGGCTGATGGGATCTTGACATATACTTTGATAGATAGAGATAAGGTAGATGAATCAACAAAACTTGCTGTTGAAGATGCCGTTGAAGAGTGGGATTCTAATATCGACGGACTGGAGCTAAGAAAAGTGGAACAGCATTCCATTCCTGCCCCAGATATCCAAATATCATTTGACAATCTAAAAGGTATTGAAAACGGAAACCGAGAATACAATTTTGATAATAATATAGATGAACACCTAATGGTAATACCGACTGCGGGTTGGACCCAATTTAGATTTACTAATCAAGGACTCGTAACCAGTGTCAAAATAACAATTTCTGATGATGTCTTAGACTATGGTTTTGATAATGACATTATAGAGCAAATAGCAAAACATGAGATGGGACACGCCCTTGGACTTGGACATTCTCATGATGAGGAACGGCTGATGGCTGATATTGTTATTGAAGACAGAACGGAGAATATATCGGAATGTGAGATCAACGGCGTACTTCAAGCAAATCAGTGGAAGTTAGTAAATACAATTAATGATCCCCGACCCCCTATGAGAGAATATGTCATTTGTTGAACATTTCTCTAGTACAAAGTAGAGAACAAAAATGATATGACATTGTGATTTAGACTAAGATAATACATCTGAAGTTTTTCTCATGTGTTAATTTAATTCTAGGTCTGACACCATTTCAGACAAGTGGGTAGTATCGCATGAGCTATTCCTTAGCATTCTCAACCGTACTTTCTATTTTTTACATAGCTCTTTTGGTAGAAGGAAGGAAAGTGGACGAAATGACTCTAATTTACTGAGTGTCCCCCCCCTTTTACTAGCAGCCACACACAGGATCGGTCGACCACAGGCCGAAAGACAAAAATAAACAAAGGTTAGCTCAACTTCGATCAGAGCCAAAATGGGTCAATTGCCTTGGGAGTTATTGTAACTGTTACTCCTGCATTTAAGGAAAATATTTTATTGCATGAACACTAACTAGATTGCATGATGAAACAAGATTCTCATACAGATTCACAACTAAAAAAAATGTACGATTTAAAAAATATTGCAGTAGTGGGAATGTCAAATAACGAACAGAAGGCGGGGCATTTTGTACCAAAATATCTTATTCAGAAAGGATATAATGTCATTCCGGTGAATCCAACGGTTCCCGAGGTTTTAGGGCGAAAATCATATTCTACGGTATCTGAAATTCCGGACAGAGTGGACGTTGTTGACATTTTCAGAAAATCCGAAGATGTGCCTCCTGTAGTTGCCGACGCAATCCGCAAAAAGGATCAAATTAAAGTGATATGGATGCAGGAAGGGATCTATAGTGAGGAAGGAGAGAGAAAAGCTAAGGAAAACGGCCTTGACGTTGTTTTTAATAGGTGTATGATGGCAGAACATAGACGACTTTTTTAATACACGACACCATGTGATTTGAATTAATTCTTATCAAACCTTGATGGGGGATGGAGCCACTCGGATGTCAGTAACCGTTGTGGATCTGGTATTAAATACCAGTATTTGATTGAACTGAATAAATTTAAGGCATATGGAATTCGGCCAAATGCCTTTAAATGCAGTTTCTTGATCATAAATTATCATACAAGATAAAAGAAAGAGATGCCCAAAATTCTAGACGAATTATTAGACCACTGACAGGGAAGAAGTGTTTCAAACTATAAATTACATTCGTATTCCATTACGCTTGCCGTTACTGATGGGGAGGATCGCAGAGATAGTTCAAAACTTGACAATATCTCATTAGAAACAGTAATTATTTAATGAATACTTTGACAATAGAAATAGCTTCAAAAATCAATTGTGGAATACTAGTGGAACACATATACCTTCTCTGACGGGAACGTTCAGCAATGTGTATTCTCGATCTTTGAATTGTTAGTTCTTCACGATGTCCACGAAAATCGATTGTGCGTACCATGATCCAAATGGCTCCCAGTACAAATTTGCTATATTCGCTCAGAATCGAACCAGTCCGGTTAATCCTAGTGCTCTTTCCAAGCTCCCATCTTGGAGATATCAGTGATATCAGGGAATAGCCGATCCTGCAAGAGAATGATCTCGACTTTTGACAAATGCTCCGATTCAGACTATCCGGGTTGTCCCAATCATCATATTAAATTTTTAGAAAAGTTAAGAGTGTCCTTCTCGCAGATTACATCACGTTTAAAAATTACCCTGGGGGCTATATCTCCTCAAAGTTTTTATAAGTCCCACCTGACCTGGTAATATTGATAAGCCTAGGACTGTTTTTTGTTGTTGTTGCAAGTATTTTGACTTCATTTATGTCGTATTCGACCAGTCAATTTCAAAATGCTCTTTATTCCATTGAACCCTTTTCAGTAGGCCAAGCTCTCGCACAACAGGATGGAAATAATTCATCCGAACCCAGTGACGTGGAAGAAGGTGATAATCAACAGACTGATGGTGGGAACGGTCCTGATTTGCCTGGAAACTCAGTTAGGTCCCCGCCAGAGAATCAAGTCGCCGCACCAAGCGACGGGTGCCCTGTAGATTTTGTATTAGACCCAACGACGGGAGAGTGCGATTCGACCTTGGGCCCCTGTCCTGAGGGCGAGACCAGAGGGGAATCGGGTTTCTGTGCAGTAATGCCTGAAAATTGTCCTCCTGGTATGTATATCAATGAGGATCCTCTTTGCGAGCCCTGTCCCACAGAGGGCGATGTTCCCAATGATTGCGCTGTTTCAGTACCTGAACCAGAACCAGAACCAGAACCAGAGCCACAGCCACAGCCACAGCCTTTGCCAAATCTTAATAACACTACTAGCCCCGGAAACGCGACTATAATTACCATTAACAATGCAATCGCACAAGCATTTTCAAGTACGACCTATAACACAAATATTCTGCAACAATTGGCGGAGAGCTCTCTTCTTGTGGGCGAAGAGACAATCCCTCTGCAAGGTATGATTAAGGCTAATGATTCAAGGCTACTATCTACTTTTGAGCCGTTTCGACTTATAGGTGGTAGCGCAATAATTTATCTTCCAACTAGCAATATTTCTTCCTCTGCCCCACCTGTCAGTTCTTCCTACATAACGACTCCTAGCAGCCTTCAGATAATAGCACTCGATGGAGATACTCAACAATATGTCACACTTCCACCAGTAAAGATGTCAGTCCTAGAAAATTCCTATAAAACCATTCTAGGAGAGGCGTATCAAGGTACTAATCCATTTACAGGAGAGCGAGTTACCGTGGACAATATCAAAGCTTTATATTTACTTAATGAATCTAATCAAACTCTTTCACTTGGTTATGGTAGTAGTGTAGCTCTGCTGACGATAGTGAGGTAAATAGTTGACAAAACAATCTAAATTAGTCCTTATCCAACGAAACAACCATACCCGTCAAAGGTGCACAAAATAAGACAAAAGGTTCAGCAATCATTTCTAACCTTCTTAAAATGATTTCTATTACTGATCGTATCGCTCCTTCTCTTTACCAAATGACCGGAAAAACATTCCACTAAAGACCAATACTGCTGTCAATGCAGAACCTACAAT
>JARBAV010000436.1 GCA_029237515.1 Nitrososphaerales archaeon | reverse complement strand
CGTACAAGTCATTTGCTGCAGATTCTGCAAATTCAAATAGCTGTTGTTCAGTTAGTTGGTTAATTGCTCGAGTTACCAATGATTTAGGTAAATAAGATATTTTAGATCGAGTCGCATTATAATGCCGATCTAAATGATCTTTAATTATCTGGTTAATCTTTGTGTTCAAGCTAACCTGTTTGATATCCGATTCGTCCTGTAATTTTTCGATATTCTCAATAGAAGTTGTAATAGTTATTATTTCGCCTTCACATTCCGATTCATCCTCGCTGTCAAAATCGTTAAAGCTGTCTCTTTCATTATCTCTTGAATAGTCTCTATGTCTAGGGTTTGATGCAACGGTACTACCAGAAATACTATTGCTCCCGTCCATCGAATATGAGGACATAGTCTTTCATTCAAATCTTGCTCATTATTGCTAATAGGACTTCTATCCTTATTTGACAGCAGATATACTAGATTAAGGAAGTGAATAGTAATGATTTTTGTCTACAATTAGGGAATTTCAGGCGCTATTGTTGAAAATTTAAGTATGGTCGTCGACCCATGTCCGTTTTGAAGTCCCCTGAAGTATCAGACATTTACTAAGGGTATGACTTTTCGATTGCCTAGTGAAAAGTTAGACCATTTATGGAAGGTTTCAGAAGCAAAAAATATCTCTACTAATACATTATTTAACCAGATAATCAAAGCATTTCTAGATTGGCATAGTATGGCCGCAGATGCCAAATTATACTATTTGCCTAAATCATTTCTAGTGAGATTAATTAATGAACTTACATAAGATGAACTAAATGAGTTAGCTCGGGATACAGCTAAAAATGATCTTGTAGATATCTATTTATCGTGACAGAAACGTAGGAATTTCATTGTGAGGGCGTTTAGTAGACATTTAAACCGTAGTATATCGTTGGATGAGCCTCCCCAGTTAACTTAGCAGGCCAATCCTTAATACTGCTTTATAAAAGAGGCGTAGTTTACTATTCTAGGTGACGTTCCGTTTATCCACCAGACAGTGATTTTACTTCTTCTGGAGTTGGGGGTGACTCTCGTTCGAACTTGGCACTTACTAGGCCGCTTGGAACAGCTACGTAAAGAGAACTTCCGTCATAATTATTTATTTGGGATTTGGGTATATAGTAGCGCCTTATTTTACCCACGCCTTCTCTTACAACTATATACTCATTGGCAACCGTTTCTATATCCCCTATATCCACATCGTCTGAGGTTTTTACTCTTTTAAAGATTACCTCTTCCCACGGGATATTCAGAAGTTCGCCAGTTCTCTGGCTCTCCAGCAATACGCCGGGTTCCTTGGCCATAAATGGGATTCCGTTTACAAAAACCTGAGGATGCTTGTCATCTTGAGCTTGCTTTCTCTCCAAATATTCTTGCGTCTCCAATTCTGACTCAAGTGGCGGACCATCGCGCTTGTATTTTTCCTTTATGTTTTCCTTGGTAAGTGAGGAGATAACATGATTTTCGTTATCGTAGCCTTCAATATAGTATTTTGGAATATAGTACCGATCCTTTCTTATGACGCCATCTTCGACCTCTACGAACGCAGAGAATACACTCTTGATTTCACCTATGTCATGTTCATCAATAGATTTGAACTTCTTACCAATGACATTCTCCCAAGGCATTGTTAGTTTCTCTTTCTGGGAAGCAATATCTGCAGAGCTTTGACCAACAGGAGAAAATGAAGGTACCTGTTTCTCAAATTCAGGATGTTCTTTAATTGTGGAAGCTCGTTTCTCGTCATATCCTTTGGGCAGGAACTCCTTCAAGTCAGCAGGAGCATTATCCCTCTCAAATTTATTCTTCACGTCATCTTTGGTTAAAGAGACCCAGATGTGTTCGCCATCATAACCCTGCACATAATATTTAGGTATAAAGTAGTAATTCTTTGAAACCAATCCTTCCTTTGTTTGCACAAAGTCATTAGTGATAGTGTGTACTTTACCCAAATCCTGGTCGTCACTGGATTTCACTTTCTTGTCAATAACTGTATCCCAAGATATAACTTCAATTCCCATTTTTGTTTACTAATTGTCTATTACGCAACAAAAGATATATCGCTTTGCACAAAGCTCGCTTACGGTTTAGTAAGTGAATACCTTTTTGTTCTATTATGTACTATATAATTCAAGAATATGTCTTCAACTAGTAGCAGTG
>JARBAV010000435.1 GCA_029237515.1 Nitrososphaerales archaeon | reverse complement strand
TCCTGTTTGAGCTTGAAGGGAAAAATGCAATAACCGCGTCACCAACATACTTTAATACGTACCCACCGTGGCTCCGAATAACAGTGGTTACCTCGTTTGAAAACGCTCGTATTATGGTAACGAGTTTGTCGACAGGCAATGTCATGCTCATATTTGTAGAGCCGACTAAGTCGACACACATAATTATGAGTCTTACTTTTGAACTGGAATGATTAAGGAGGTATTCTCTACCTGCTTCGAAACTGGAATCATAATCGTGTAATCTTTTCAAGGCCTTCCAAACTCGGCGCTGAGTCTGGGTGATTAGAGCTGCTATGTCATTACCACCCGATTGCGGATTTTCCTCTCCGCGATCGATATCATCAGTCGACAAGGTGCCAATTTCTTGTTAGGACGCTCATATTACCTTATTCCGCTATCAGAAGAGGTAAATTCATTATCGTACGCTGAAAAGCATCATATAAAATCTCGTCTCGTCCTCGAAGATGACAAGGAGAAGCATATAAGACTCTGATACATTCAACGTTTTGTGGTTGAATTAACGTTAGGCCATACTCCTGATGCGGATGACGCATTCATGTTTTATGGAATTGCATCAGGCAAAGTGAATAGTGATGTGTTTGATATCAAACACGTAATAGAGGATATTGAAACCCTTAACAAAAGGGCAATAGATCACGAACTTGATATCACCGCGATCTCGGCACATGCATATGCATACCTGAGTGATTACGCTATCTTACGTTGCGGTGCCAGTTTTGGCCTTAACTATGGTCCGGCAATTATTTCAAAGAAGAAACTGACAATTCCTGAACTCAGTTATGCCACAATTGCCATACCCGGAAGACTGACTTCAGCTTACTTGATTTCAAGGCTTGCATTAGGGAATTACACGGACGTCCAAAAGCCATTCGACCTTATTCCAAGTGCTGTAAGGGACGGAGAAGTGGAAGCCGGTCTGGTAATTCATGAAGGGCAGATCACTTTTGATTCATATGGTCTATTGAAGGTCCTAGACCTGGGAAGATGGTGGAATGACATCACAGATGGCCTTCCGGTTCCACTTGGTATAAATGTGGCCAGTTCAAAAACCATGTCATATTTCCAGATTAAGGAATTTGAGCAATTGTTTAAAGACTCTATCCTCTACGGGCTCGACCATTTCGATGATGCACTGGAATATGCCATGACTTACAGTAGAGGTCAGGCCCGAGAAGTGATCGGTAAATTCATAGGAATGTATGTAAACAGGTTGACAATCGACATGGGAGCTGAGGGTGTAGCATCCATCCAGAGAATGTTTGAACTGGCATATGAGAAGGGAATTCTAAAACAAAATATCTCGAGTCTGATCAAAGATTAGGTCAATTCTGTTGAAAGGATTGATATCCTGGCATAGTCCGTAATCAGTATTGAAATAATCCAAAAATATAGAAAATATCCCAAATAGCCAGCTAAAAACGCTTGAGAATATTGAAAAACGTATCCCTCTGCGCCGGTTGTCTATTAATTTCACCAACTAAATTGATTAGCTCCTCTATTGAAGTCACATTATGCTTTCCTGTTGCTTTGAAAATTTCCTCAGAGAATGCTGTCCCGACTAGGTCGTTGCCACCGTAATGAAGCGCGACTTGCGCTAACTTCTTTCCAAGGGCTATCCAATATACTGAGATATTGTTCAGTACGTTTGATAATAAGATCCTTGAGATTGCTATAACTCTTAGGTCGTATGTCGATGGACTTTCCCTCTGAATCAAATGGTTCTTCTCAAGTTCGGTATTTTCTAGGCTAAATTTTAGGGGGATAAATGTAGTGAAGCCATTGGTCTTCTTGTGTAACTCTCGGATCCGAATGATATGATCAACAATGTGTTCGGGCTTTTCAACATGACCAAAGAGCATCGTACAATTACTCCTTAACCCCATTTCGTGGGCTTGGCGTGCAGTATCAAGCCATTCTTCTCCAGAACATTTCCCTCGTACAATCAATTTTCTTGTTTGCTCGTGAAAAATTTCTGCACCACCCCCCGGTAACGCGTCCAGCCCAGAATCCTTCAATCTGCTAAGTACCTCCTTTACGGAATTCCTGGTTAACTTGGCAATGAAGAAAATTTCAGCTGGAGTGAGTGCTTTTATACTTACATGAGGGAATTCCTTTTTTATAGAAGTGATCATACCTTCATAGTAATCCAGTCCCAGTTTTGGATGAAAGCCTCCAACAATGTGTAATTCCGTGGCTCCTAACTCGTTCACTGCTCTTCTGGCCCTTGCAATGAGTTGTTCGGTGGTAAGAGTATAAGCGTCACCCTCTTGACCCTTTCTATAAAAAGCACAGAGTGGACAGCTTGCGGCACAGATGTTAGTATAATTGAGATAGTACGAACAGACGAATGTTACGGTATTTCCGCTATTTTTTCTGCGTAGATTATCTGCAACTGCCCCCAATAAGAATAAGTTCTCTTCAGTCATTAGTTGCATTCCATCACTGAATGACAGTTCTTCGCCTGTCATCGCCTTCTCGAGTGCGGGGGTTACTCTTTCAATACCTTGTTGCAATCTAGTTGACTTATGTCTGTGAATATCAATATAAAACCTATGCAATGAACTACGTTCAGTGCGGACAAAAGGCTTTCAGATAACTCCCATATCTTCCTCTAGTTATTTTGATTTGACACAAAAGAGTAAGTTGGAAGTGCAACTTCATTGATTCAACTCTAAAAGCTATCTTCATTCGTTGAATTTGAAGTGGATCAAAAAACGAGCTGAATGTGATAGAGGTATACCGATTGTCAAATCCTCAATTCAAAGGCTTGTAACGAATAAATAACATCATTAATTCACATATGATGTATATTGAACAGCGTGACCGGGTTTGCCCAGAACTTGATCAACAAGTCAGATATTTCGGATATCGTATGCAATGTTCTAGCCGGAAATCGCCTTGATTTAGGCGATTACCTTAGACTCTTGGAATCGGATAACATTTACTCTCTTGGTCTTTCAGCCAATTATTTACGCAATAAATTGTTCGGGAATGATGCCAGCTTCGTTAATAATATAATACTCAATTATACTAACGTTTGTGTAACATATTGCAAATTCTGTGCATTCTATAGACCTCCGGGGCATGCGGAATCATATACATTATCTCTTGAGCAGATACTCGAGCGTGTGACTTGGGCTAAGGAGACATATGGCATCACTCAAATCCTTATTCAAGGTGGTCATAACCCAAATCTTAGGATCGAATATTATGAAGAAGCATTCAAAGAAATAAAACGACGATATCCTGAAATTGGTATCCACGGTCTTTCTGCCTCGGAAATAGACATGATAGCGAGAGTAGAGAGGAGTACGACAAGAGAAATTCTTCATAGATTAAAGTTGGCTGGACTTAACTCGCTTCCTGGTGCAGGCGCAGAGGTACTCGATGATGGTGTAAAATCGGCGATTAGTCCCTTGAAAATTAAGACTGATGAATGGTTAAGAATCATGGAGGAAGCTCATAGCCTGGGAATTAGATCTTCCGCGACGATGATGTATGGCACAGTAGAGACGATTGAGCAGAGGGCGAAACATCTCTACTTAATTGCGAAATTGCAGGAAAAGACGCGAGGGTTTATGTCGTTTATACCGTGGAGTTTTGAGCCCAACAAAACGGAAATGCAATCTGACGGTTCTGTGAAATATTCTTCAGGTGGATTGGGACTGCTAAAGATGATTGCGATCTCTAGGATAGTCTTCTACGGGTTGATTAACCATTTACAGTCCTCATGGCTAACCAATGGAATAGGCATGGCCCAGATGGCCTTGAATTATGGTGCAGACGATTTCGGAGGGACGCTTATTGGAGAAGAAGTAGTTAGTGCTACCGGGGCAAGATCCACAGAATTAACCTCCAGCAAGATTATAGAGTCAATAAGGCAGATAGGTTATAGACCTTGCGAAAGGGACAACTACTATAACATAATTAGGTACTTTTGATTGACTGTTCTTTATTCGAGGACTTTTGCCATATAACATAACATTTGTTCTTGTCAATCGGCTTAATTCAGTTGGTCAAATAAGCTTAGAAGTACCTTTAAATTGTCTATAAAGATCAAGTCATGTCATCATGCCAGTAGGAATCGATGATCTGGCTATCTACGTGCCCAAGCTCTATGTAGATTGTAGAGAGTTTGCAGAGGCGAGGGGAATAGACCCCCAGAAGCTGGAATATGGGATTGGGATTAGGAAAATGGCTATAGTTGATGTTAATCAAGATCCGGCCTGTATGGCGGCAAACGCTTGCCTAACATTAATGGAAAGGAATGGTTTGCAACCCCAAGATATTGGAAGAATGTATGTAGCGACCGAATCAGGACTTGACGAATCAAAAGCAATGAATTCATTTGTTATTGGGATGCTTGAGCAGGTTTATGGTGAAGGTTCTTTTGAACATGCGGGGGGAATTGAGTGCAAATTTGCATGTGTAAGCGGATCTTACGCTCTATATGACAATGCAAATTGGATACGTGCCGAAGAAAATAATGGCAAAGCTGCAATCGTAATTGTTAGTGATATTGCCAAGTACGATATTGGTTCGGCAGCTGAATATACCCAGGGAGCTGGCGCAGTAGCCATGTTAATCAAGCAAAATCCTAGATTGTTAGCCTTTGATAAGAAAGTCACGTCGACAATAATTAAAAATGAGTATGATTTTTACCGGCCATTCGGAAAAGAAACGCCTTTGGTCAATGGGAATTATTCAAATCTACTATATTTGATTCAAGTCAGGAAGGCCTTCGATAGTTATAAAGAAAAGGCCTTGAAGTATGGACTAATTGATCTAAAGGAAGGAGAATGCATAACGGACCATATTGATCTGATTAGTGTTCATCTACCGTACAGACGAATGGGTGAAAAAGCTTTGGCATATCTCTTAAGACACGAATGGAGAAACCTTCCCAGATGGGAAGAAGTCATTAACGAAGTAGGAGTAGAAGAGCCTTCTCCAAAAGACCC
>JARBAV010000434.1 GCA_029237515.1 Nitrososphaerales archaeon | reverse complement strand
CGAGTCCACAACGACTACCTTGATTGGTGGCAAAGCTCAAAGAAAGATAAACAAAAATAGTCAAAAATGGCAGGAATTAGAATCTTTTGGTTCGTAGCCTGGCAGAACTAAAACATCTTTGATGCTTGCATTGTGTCCCGATGGCTGGATTTGTCGTGGCTCGTGTGTTTGATCTTTTCTTGATGCATCCTAGCGCCCCGGTCAGTTTCAAAGTCGGACTTCAAAAAGACTTAAATAAGAAATATTATCCCTCTGCATTTGCAGCCTCTTAGTTAATGATGGAATCATGCAATAAGTGTAATAGAAACCCGCCGGTCTATTTTAGAGAATATTCAGGGGAGATGCTTTGCAAAAGATGCTTCCTAAATTCTATAGAGCGCAAGGTCCAACGAACGATAAATAAATTCTCAATGATCAAGTTTGGGGATCATGTGGCTGTAGCGACATCGGGAGGGAAGGATAGCTTGGTTCTATTAAGCATTCTAAACTCCACAATTGACGCATCCAAAGGAATTACTGTGAGTGCAATTGCGATTGATGAAGGTATCGCTGGATATCGAGATGAATCATTGAGGATTGTATCAACGTTTTGTTCCGATCTAGATGTTCCACTAACTGTCCTATCATACGAAGAACTCTTCGGAACTCACATGGATGAAGCAATGAAGCAAAGACCATCAGAAAAGTTAACATCCTGTTCAATCTGTGGGACATTTCGTAGAAGAGCAATAGACTTGGCGGCAGAACAGATAGGGGCAAATGTAATTGCAACGGCGCACAATTTGGATGATGAGTTACAAACATTTATGATTAATTTGCTTTCAGGCGATGTAAATCGAATCGGTTGGAACCAATCTTCTTCCATCTATAAGGCAGGCAACATGAAGAAGATTAAACCCCTTTCTGAAACTTACGAGCGAGAAATAGTGTTCTATGCACTTCAAAAGGGAATTCCATTTCAGAGCGAGCAATGTCCTTATACGGATGAAAGTATAAGAGAAGAAATTCGACAGTTTTTAAATGATTTAGAGAAAGCTCATCCCGGAATAAAATACAATACGTACAAATCTACAATCGATATTTCTGCTTTTATTCGTAAGCGAGGTGATCTATCTATCTTAAGAAGGGCTTGCGAGAAATGTGGTCGAGACAGCACCGAGCAGATCTGCTCCGTGTGCAAGATTCAGGAGATTTTTAAACCTGTAGGTTAAATGGTTTGGAAAAATACACGACACTAACATAAATATAATCTAACGGTGGATTACATATTTGGAGACAGGGAGGATCGGGGTGTTAGTCGTACCCCATACCAGAAACCGACTTCATGCTGGGATCAGCAACTGCTGGGTAAATCTACTGGTACAAGGTACCTGCTTGCCTAGCTGAAATGAAGTCATGCCGTGCTGGATGGTTATGAGCAGCATGTCATGCGAAGGCATGGTCTTGACTGCGTATTGTCGAAATGGGTGAGGTCCGGGAGGGAGCAACCCTAAGATTGCATGGTCATGCTGGCACGTCTACGTGGCAGATCTTGCAGGGCTTGAGAGGGGGCTTTGGACCTTTACTGGAACCAGTGGGCTGTCTCCAATAATCAATCAATTTGTACCGCCTATTTTTTAGACTTTCTAAATCAGATATCAGTGCTATCACTATTGATCAAATTGCTAAATTGCAAGATTGCCACTTTGCCAACCGGAAAGTGCGCAATCATTTCATGAGTTTGGCATAGAACCTATAGCCAATGGCTTAGACGAAAAATTTCGTCAACTGGCTCTTTCTTTAGGATCTTGACTAAAGCTCTTGCTTGGGGTACGGAAAGCATAGGTTTCTTAAAGTGATTGTCGATGCCTATTCTGGGACAAGCGACCTGCACGAAAGCATCTACTTGCCCGAATATCTGAATCCTTTCTTCTGTTATTTCAGTCAATCCAATCAACCTTACTTTTATTCCTACTTTTTCAAACTCTTTCTTTAATTCCAGAGCACGAGTCTTTGCGAACTGGCCATCTTTTATTCCGATAATAATTCCAATTGTTCGAGCATCAGCGGCCTTGTAGATTGATAGAATCGCTTTCCTGTGCAATTCCTCAGCGACACTACTTATTTCAGTGTATTCCTGAAAGTACGGATCAAGCATGAATGTTTGTTTCCCAGTCGATAACGCTACCCCAGCCGAATGGAATGGACTTTGACCTAAAAAGACATAGCAATCTATCCTATCCGACTCGCTGTTAGCAGGGTAAAATTCACAGCCAAAAACCTGTCCATCGTTGAGCTGTCCCTTACCGTTTCCTATAACCACGCTTAGGCCAGCCTGTTCGAATATTCCGCGAACATTCTCGAGTTGAGGTAAATGTTGACTAATTGTTAGTAGTGATATCTTTCTATAATTTCTGCCTAGTAGTTCTGATGCCAATCGCTTTGCAACTTCATCAAATGGCATATCCTCGTATGCATCAATCATGACAATCTCTTTTCCAAAACCATCCATTGATATTGTATGTCCGATATTAAAAAGAATCTCTGCACCAAGCACATTGGCTGCATGGGTGTTAAGGTCACAAGAGCCCCAGCAAGTATCTCCAATTATGTAAGTTGGAATTTCGAATTTGTCTGCGATAATATCTGCTGTTTCCTGAATTTTGGACATCAATCCATCAGGTCCGTCCAACGCAACGGATCTAGGTTTCCTCTCTTCAATTATTCTGATTATTTTCTGATTATCGATCGATATCATAACTATGCTCTACTCCAACGAGTCTTGCAAATTTCATTCGGTTCTATGGCAATAAAAATGCATAGACTAATTATAGTATTTCAAAAGCAAATCATTCCATTACAACTCCACATTACTGAAGTTTGAGATCCAACAATAATTATAATAATAATAATAATAAATCGAAGCACTCACTCAATCCAAATATTGACAGATGCTAGCCGGTTTAAGATACATCCTTTCTTTTAAGTACTATGACCTTCTTGGTGCCACTTGACTGGGATCCTTCCCACTTGCTTGGGAAATATACTTTATTTTTTTCATCTGTGATCATATCAAATCCGCAATCTTCAAGAGTATGCATAATCTCATTTTGATGCTTTGTATATTCCTCTGCACTGGTAAGAATCTGTATCGTACCACCATCACGAAGCTTATGTTTCATAATTGAAAGCAATGACTTGAACGAAACAATTTGATTGGAACCCTCTGTTTGATCCAACATATTCTTCTGCAAGACAATAATAAAATTATCTACTATCTTATCGATTACATTTGGGATTAATTTTGGCGTACTGCCCCAGAATGCAGATGCATTTGGTGGATCTAGCATTGCAAATCGATTCTTAGCTCTAAGAACTTCTTGCTGGTCCTCACTTATGCCAACAAAATATTCGGCCCAATTGTCTATGGCAACTTGCTCAAGCATCTCCTCATTCATCATTGCGAGTTGCACATTTACTTTTAAGAATAGTTTCTTTGCATCGGCAATCGTTCGATTCAATTGAGTTGAGGGATTTCCTTCATGAAAAAACTGGTAAATCAAATTCCACCTTTGTCTAAATACGTCTGGAAAGGCCTTACTATTCAATAGTTCTTTGAACAATGCTGTATCTGCAAAATCTGCAAAGAAAGCGTCTGTTCGCGATACAGCCTCGAGCTTTGGCAAATATAATTCGTCATATAGATTTGTAACCCTATCCCATGCCCGAATTGGATCTGAGCTCATGTAGGTAACCGATAAATCAGCCAACCAGAGTATTTCTGCAAGGGCAGTAATCTTATCCGGGTCGTATCCTTCAGCAGATAGATCTTTCAAGAGACTTGAGAAGGCCTCTTGTGCCTCTTGTGATGTAGAATAGGGAAAATCAGTATGCCAAATAAGTGATTCTACTACTAGGCATTCCTTTGACCTTTCATATCCTGCTGATCGTAAATACTCTGGATGTGTAGTTGAAAATTCAGGCGAAATTTTCGACGAGCGTGAACGATCCCGGAAATATTCCTCAAATTCAGACGGATTCAACATGAAATAGGCATCATGAATTCTAATTTTTCGAAGTTCACTGATTGTTCTGCTGACTTTTGGTCCTTTACTAGGTAGGGGTGGTCCTTTGTCATTCCTAGCTGTTGCAATAAGCGTTGATTGAACTGGATCGTAGTCATGTAATAGAGCTGAAACAAGGATGAGTTCGTAGTCCTCGTTTGTAAATACGCATTCATGAAAATCTCTGGGTAACATTTGCAAAACCATATACGACACCTCTAGACTATGGTGATAATTGTGATACTCTGTAGAGCCTTCGCCCAAACCTTGGCTATCATAAGTGTATGTCAAGAAATTCAAAAGCGTCCTTATCTTACGAATACTGTTTGGAGGGATACTGCGATCAGACGCAAGTTGAATTATGGCGGCGATCAGTTCTTCATTCTTGGCATTTGCTAAATTCTTATTAGTATCGCTTATAAAGTTCTTTTTTGAACGCGGTAGGTAACGACTGACTTCCTCATAAATTATTTTCAAAGGCAAGCTCTTATTTAGATAAATGCCAAGGGTTGTTATCCAGTAAGGATACTTTATTCTCGGCTTCTCTCGTTCTATTACTTCTTCAGAAGCGCTTACCAATGCCTTATTTAAGTCGGTTATCTTGGCTCTGACTTCCTGACCTACCAATGATTGAAATTCCCTTGGGTCGATATACCTTGATCTTTCTGTATTCATTACCAACCACTGCGGAATTCTTACTCTATATCTGAAGTACGCGCGTTTGTTGTGTTGCGAGGATAAAGTTACAATTTTTTCTTTAGTTGTAACGGCAACATTTCTACGTCCGGTTGAAAAGGGGAGTTCGCTGTCACGGACAACCTGAATTATTATTTCCTTGTCTTTAGATTGGAGACCCAAAAGTATGTGCCAATACTTCCCCTTGTCAAGCCAATTTGGAGCCTTAGTTTCTTTGTCCCAAAAGTCGATCGGTCCTAACGGTAGATAGCCAGTTTCGTATTGTTTGGTTTCTGGATTATATGACCGATACTGGTAATCTCCAATTTGAGGATCAAGTTGCTTCGCCTTTTGTTTGGCTGATAATACTCTCTCCGCCGATCTAGTTAATTCGCGATAAGCCATGGCACCCCAGATAGTTCCTAGAGCGCTCATTAGGGTTAGTATTGCCGCAACAATGTCAACTTGATTTGTTGTTAAGTATGTTGGAGTTAGCGGGATTCCAAACCATCCTGTCGCGAGTAATCCGCTGAATGTAAGGGTGATGAAGAGCCATCTAGCTAGATCATTATAATAAAGGCTAAATGGCCTGTGTTCATCACTCAAATGACTCATCTTCTATTTACCATCGGGTTATTAGTTTTTGAATTTAGGAACAACTACAATAATAATCCTGTCTGAGTTTCATAAACCATGAGCCAAGTGAATTCACCTTACAACTCTATTGAAATCTGTCCTTGCGATCTCATCCCTCGCTTCGGCCCAATTCTCGGATTTGCGGGCTCGCCATTTTTCATAACATACAACATCTTCTAAATTCAATCTCGGTAGCCAACCTGAACGCTCTAGGTCAGGTGCCTCTTCAAACTCGCTTACATAGCCTATACACAAATAAGCAATCGGCGAAACATGTTCAGGTATTTCTAGTATCTCTCGGATTTTACTATTTGAGATGATACTCACCCATCCTACGCCCAAACCCTCTGCTCGAGCCGCAAGCCAGAGATTTTGGATGGCACAGCAAACGCTGTACACCCCAGTCTCCGAGATAGACGTTCTACCAAGCACAAAAGGACCAAACCTTTCCGGATCATATGTAATGCAAATGTTCATTGATGACTCCAGAATTCCTTCAAGTTTTAGGGAGGTGTACTTATGTTTCCTTTCTGGGTCGGATTCGAGCATCCTGACTGATTTTTGAAACTCCTCTAAAAATGACTGTTTTATCCTTTCTCTGATCTTCATGTCGCTAACTAAAATAAAGTCCCATGGCTGAGAGAATCCCACAGATGGAGCGTGATGGGCAGCATTAAGGATTCTAGCTAAAATATTTCCTGGTATTTTCTTATCCAGAAATCTAGCCCGAACGTCCCTACGAGAAAAGATCACTTTATAGACGGCATCTATTTCATACTGAACAAAGGAGTTCTGAGGAGTGTTCAATAAGTTTTGATCAATCTTAGCAACAGTCAGCGAGATTTATACTGTTAGTACAGGCAGTATCTATGCTACTTCCAAACGTCAAAACGTCATTCAAAGCTTTTCAAGAACATATATTTAGGCCGGCGATTGAATTCCAAAAGAGGGCCGGTGGTCCAGCCTGGTTAAGATACCGCCTTGACATGGCGGGGGTCGTTGGTTCGAATCCGACCCGGCCCACTATTAGTCTGGTTCGATTTCGGGATTCGCTTTATATAGTAGACTTGCTTACCTTTACCTAAGGTTGTTAAAGGCTTCGCAAACTGCTGAGGGTACACCTAAAATCAACGATAATCCTATGTCCGTATTTATCTATGCTCTGAGGGCTCCTGAGAGCCGACGTCAATACCCTCGGCGATTTAAGGCCTTCCTAGACTATCTAGGTCTTAAAGGAACCATTGAAGAACAGGCCGAACAATTTGTGAAAAAGTCCACGAAACATCCCAAATGGCTTCATGAATCCCTGATGAACTTCATCCTCCATCAAAAGGAACGTGTAAATAGAAAGGAAATTTCCGAAGGGACAATTGGAAATTATTACAAAGCAATTAAACTCTTCTGTGAGATGAACTTTGATCAGCCTATAGTGAATTGGAAAAAGATAGCTCGTGGATTACCCAGAGCTCGAAAGTTCGCATTGGACAGAATTCCCAACGACGAAGAGATCCGTAAATTATGTGAGTATCCAGACCGTCGAATTAAGCCCATAGTTTACACGATGGTCTCATCAGGGATTCGTGTAGGTGCTTTCGATTCTTTGCAATGGAAACATGTTTTTCCTATAATGGATTCAAAAGGTGAGGTTATTGCCGCAAAATTAATAATATATCCCGGCGATCCTGTTGAAGAATACTATACGTTTTGCACTCCTGAGGCGTATAAAGAACTGAAATCCTGGATGGATTACAGGCGAGAATGTGGAGAAGAAATTTTAGGTGAATCATGGGTTATGCGCGAT
>JARBAV010000433.1 GCA_029237515.1 Nitrososphaerales archaeon | reverse complement strand
GGAGACTCGAGATCGCGCTTAATTATTCGTAGAATATCCTTCTCGTCATCAACAACCATAATTCTAGGAAGCAATTTCCTATCAAGATTGTTGATCATCACTATTTCAGAAAATTACTAGTATTTAATTTTATCAAATTGAAAGTTATAAAATAACTACTTTCATTGAGAGTTCAGTAAAGGCAAATCATGTCATTTCTTTTTTTATCCCAAGTTTCGCAAATTGTCACGGTGGCCATCAACATGATAGGGTGAAGGCCCCCCCTTTTGGAAAAGTAGTCTCCTATCTATCAGACCTGTAATTCGAGGTAAACGGACTATCATATAGAACCATATCCACCTTTGTAACTCGCACGTGGCCCGTTTGTGCCTTGTGATCACTGACGTCAGCGTGAAAAATGAAATGTGAATCACATTCCTCACATATCCAAATCATCTTTAGGTCTTCGGGATGCATATATGTGTACAAAACTGCGCTTAATTGGATTTAAGAGATGAGTAACATATCTCATAGCAATCTTATCCTCCATTAGCCCGTGCAAAAGGTTTATCATAATACCTTAAAACAAAAATCACTGGAATGTACCATCCGTATGCTATACGATGATTCAATATTAACATATTTTTTGTAAATCCACTATATGACATGTATATACTAATTCGATGGGAGTGTAAACTTGAATGTAGCTCCTTTCACCTCGTTATTTCCTCCCCAAATCGTTCCACCATGTGCTTCGATTATCTTTTTTGATATAAATAACCCTAGCCCTGTTCCGTTCTCCGAAGACGAAACAAACTTAGAGAATATTTTGGGCATAATCTTGTCTTCAATGCCTGAACCTGTATCCTTGACCGCTAGCTCTATATCTTTTTTATTTTTAATCACACTAATTGAGATTTTTCCTTCATCAGTAAATTTTACTGCGTTATCAAACAGATTTGTGATGACTTGAAGAATTTTAGCTTTATCGGCAATGACGTTGCAATGGAAGGGGGAATAAGAGATTTCCAGGTTCTTTGAATTACCGGACAATTCTCTTTCAGTTGTTTCTCTTATGGCCTTTTGAACAAGTTGATCTATATCAAAGCTCTCCTTGTTGAGTTTGAGAGTCTTGCTTTCAATTCGGGTGACATCCAAGATATCCGATGCAAGACGATCTAGTCTTTTAGCATTTAGAATTATTGATCGAATTTGTTCTTCACCCACTAAAATTCGGTTCTGGTCCCCATGAAATCTCTGAGATAAAAATTCAGCCTCACTCAGTATAGGAAGTATCGGAGTTCTAAGCTCATGAGCGGCTATGTCTATGAATTCCTTTTGAATTCTATCATGTGCTTGCAACTGCTCGTTTGTTCCAGCTAATAGTCGATTTGATTCACCTAGAGAAACATTAGCTTTTTCTAATTCTCTAGTTCTTTCTCGGACCGCTTTTTCGAGTTTCTTATTCCATGATAAAATCAGAATCGCAATACCCACCGCTATTAGCGCAATTACAATAATTATTTGACTGCTCAAATTCTTTTGTTGCTCTATGACTTGTCCGACGTCGGTAGCCAAACTATGTGGGGAACCTAAAAACAATGTCCATATGTGTTTTCCGTCCACTTTGATAGGCTGATACGAAATGGTCGTTGTGGTCCCATTGAAGGTAATGTCTTCGGCTCCTGGATTCGATTCCAAAGATCGTGTAAGAATCCCGATGTACTCTGATTTCACTTGATTAGGAACAGTTTCTTGAAAGTCCTCGGATTCGTAGTTTTTTCCAACCAAAGATTGATTCCGGGCATAAAGTATAGTACCGTTTTTATCCATCAAACCTACATTGCTGATAAATTCCGGTGGAATTTCGTTCTGCAAGAACGCTCCTAGTGAATCCAGATTTACAACCGCAACCATGACTCCTTCGAATGTAGTTTTATTCTCTGCGTTGTTTGTGTCGTTATCCTTTGTTGACATAATTGGATATGAAATGTAGAATCTAGGCAGCATGTCAGGTGATTCTATGGCGTTACTATAATAAGGAACGAGGGTAGTTTTAGGGACCCTATAGAACTCCTGGTCGCTTAAATCAAACCCTCGATACCCCTGTAATTCGCTTGCGTTCTCGGTGCTCCAGGCGACAAGTTTGCCGTCTCTGTCTAACCAGTAGTACCCTTCGGTCAGCTCGGAAGTCGAAGCTTGGGTATTGTTAAGAAGCCTTAAACCAACATCTATGTTTCCCTCTTGAATTGGTTCTGAAATTGCTATCGATCTCAAATTGCTTGTCACTGACTCAAATGTATGCAGAAGAATCTGCGAGAGATCGTGTGCTTCAATTCGTGCATTAGATCTAACGTCTACGGATGCAATTCTTGCAATTTCATCAGCAGTGTACGCCGAGTATCTGAAAGATATTATGGAAAGAGAAAGACCTATAAGCGCAATCACCAGCAGAAGTACGATATTCTTTCTTGAAAATATAATACCCGCCAATGGTTAGTACAGAGCTAAAAATGCATTTCGGGTAGATAAGTCATGCCAAAAAGTCATCCCAACTAATCATAACAAAGAAGGTTGATACCCGTATGCCTAGTGAATAAGATATCATTGTCATATTAATGAGCGTATTTTCTGAATCTTTGGTTAGTTTAGATTTAATAGACATATATCTCTATTAGACGTTCCACTATTAAATGTCCCTCCCTACGAAGTGCTCCCATCAAGAGAAGTATTTCAGATGCACACTCCCACCTTCCTACATAATTTCGATTCAAGAAGGAAAAGACGAGTTCTTGGTAGGTGTATACTGTGAAAGACACAGCAGGGATATTGAAGAGAAGCTCGCTTCAATTCTGCAAAGGGATAATGGCCCGGGAAGGCATTTGAAAACTGAAAAATTGAGGTTTATTTCAACTGAATGTATACGTACCTGCGCCACTAATCTGCCGATTTCTAAAAAACCTATGAGCTCCGATGACGGCCAAATATTAAGTGAGAGGGAAGACTCTTAGCTAACCAGAATAGAGTATTTGGAAAAAAATATTATTGGGTTTACAATGAACAACAGGGGTCTGAATAGACGGATGGACCCCTTTGAAAAAGCTCTATTGGCTTCGGTATATGTGAGTAATATTGAACCTACTATCGGTTATGTTGACAGACTTAGGTCAAGAATGTACCTACCCATTGAAATATTTGATGACAAAATACAACACCTGATTTCTATCGGTTTGCTTGAAAAGGCTACCACGCCCAGGCTGACTTTCTTGGGGAGGGATGCTTTAAAAGTAGTATTGGTCGGCGGTGTTTTTGATGTAATTCATCCTGGACATATTCATACCTTAAAGGCAGCAAAACAGCACGGGGATGTCTTGGTGGTCGTGGTTGCTCGAACTTCTACAGCGGCTAAGATAAAGCAGGGAAGGAAGATTTATCATGGTGAGAATTTAAGAAGGGAGCTTGTTTCATCCCTTTCATTCGTTGATCTGGCCATAGTTGGAAGTGAAGTGTCACTGTACGATACGGTAGAACGGGTATCACCGGATATCATAGCTTTGGGCTACGATCAGATACATAGTGAAAAGGAGATCTCTGAGAACTGTAAGGATAGAAACTTGACAGTAAGGATCATTAGATTAAACACGCCGGTTCCAGGCATCAAGAGTTCACAGATTAAGGATGAAATGGGGAATTCAATTTATGGTATCTAAGTGTTCTCGAATCGAGGAGGCTTTGCGGCCTTAGTTACATATACCTTGACAGAGTCTCCATTTTTGATTCCCAATGAGTCCTTGATGCAAACGGGTGCGATTACTTCAACCATGCTATTGTCATAGTGCGTTCTTTCAAGAACTATAACTGCAGCTTTATCCAGAGCCCCATCGTTTACGATGGCAGGATAACACTTTACCCATCCATAGGATCTTGAAGAATCAGCAAATCCTCGAACAAATATTGAAGGATAATTATCCATCATATTCCTCATCCGCATGGATGATTGATTGAGGAGCTTCAAGTTTAACGTTCCAGCGTAGGGTTCATAGCCAAGTTTTTCATTGAACTGACGTCGATAGCCGTCCAAAGACATATAGTAGGCACCTTCCCCCATTCCCGAAACGACCTTACCGTCCAGTTGCAATCCCGATCTCTC
>JARBAV010000432.1 GCA_029237515.1 Nitrososphaerales archaeon | reverse complement strand
CTATACCTAGGATTAGTGTTGGCAATAGTAGTAACAGCATACATAGGATATTTGGATAAAATTAATCTCTATGCCCAAACGCCAATGCCTATAATGACTAATAATTCAACTACTATGAAGCAGCATGCGGAACACATTTTTGACAATCTTATTATCTCGGAAAATATTCCTCTTAATGGACAACTAACTAACGGCGATTATATTCTACTGATGGATTTCACTCCATTTGCTACAAGCGTAGAAGGTCATAGTCATATTGCTATGAAAGTGCCATGTAATGAGGATGGAAGTTCCAAAATAACCATTATCACAGGGATTGCTCCTAAGCTAAATACTTTAGACATGGGGAGTGCAATTAATAATGGTACCCTGGATAACAATCACTTGGATTTATCAGCTGAAGGAAGTTCATGTCTATACCATGCAGAATTGCCTAACGGTATTACTGATATTGCGTTAGTAAACACGTCAAATGGAACATTAAGCTTCGATCAAGGAGGCTATTCTGTAACCGTGTCTGCTCATGGCACAGCCATACAACATATTGGTTCAAATCAAACTATGGGACCCTAAGATTTAGATCTTTAATAGAACCGTCAAACTCCTTCTATTATTCCTCTAAACAGATTTCTACCCTGTGCATTCTAAAAAGTTTCTCCCAAGTCTTTAGTCTCTAGTTTTATAATACTATAGAAAGTATAATGCTACTCGAGAAAATTTTTGAGCTAACTAACTATATTTAGAAAGTATTCTTGTGACCAACCTAGACCTAGTCCGACAATAACCCTTCCACCTTAGAAAAGATTGAGTGTAGCTAATTGTTTTGCTAGAATAACAGGGTTATGAAACAGCATATCTAGCACAGTCGTCCCTAGCGAAATTCGCTCAGTATTAGCTGCAACATATGTCAACGTCGCTATTGGTTCAAGTACATTCTGATATTGTATAGGAAGAGAACCATCAGGCATGACCTGATACGGTGTCTTTGGTTTGATGGGCTAGACTAGACGATCTGAAACCAAGGTCGAGTGAACCGAAAGAAAATATCAAGTGCAACTCTTCGTAATTATGTTATATTAAACCAATAAGGCTCTTTTGCGAACAAATGGGCATGCTAATTCCGTGGGAGAAGTTAATGCGTGGGATTCCTGAAAAGTTTATCAGCGATAAGAAAATCCTAAAGTAGCTTCACAACATCCTCTCATAAATCTAGTGGTAAATCCTATAGCAAGCCTTCCAGTTAGAGGAATACTAGATTTGTCATTACTAATTCTGCCTGCATATTGCCATTACCATCAAATGCAGGGATTTGCTGTGTTGCACTTGAATGAAAGCGTTGTGAGTGGTAAGCAATCCCTGAATTCATACGTCAGATAGACTATACTGTCTCATTTCATCTTGAAGCGCTTTTCAAAATATATTAACACCTGTTACATTGTTAATGTTTATTATGGAAAAGATACAGGCTTACAATTCTTTTTTTAGTGGTAAAAGAAGAACAACAGCAATTTCTTCATTTATCTTTATTATGCTTTTATCAAGTATTACAACTACTTCATTATCCTTTGTTAATAGTGAAAACATTGCATTAGCCCAATCTCAGTCTGGGTCATCTTTATCACCAGATTCAAACGAAACAGGCAGAATCAATAATACTATTGCCAATAAAATATCAGAGCAGCAGCAACAATCAAATCAAATCCCTTCATCATCTCAAGAACCAAAGACTCATGAATATACGCTGATAGCAGAAGAGACCACACTTGAGATAGGTCCTGGACTTCGCGTTGATGCTTGGACTTACAATGGTACTATTCCTGGACCTACCATAACAGCTACTGAAGGTGATAGAGTAATAATTCATTTTATTAACAAGACACCGCTTCCTCATACGGTTCATCTGCATGGCGACCATCCTAGTGAAGAAGATGGAGTATTTGAGATGGTGGGACCAAATGGAACATACACTTATGATATTATTGCACAACCAGCTGGTGCTTTAGCATATCATTGTCATGTTCCGCCAGTGATGCAGCATGTAAGAATGGGTCTATATGGCGCATTTATAGTATATCCAAAAACTCCCTTACCGCCTGCAAGAGAATATGTACTAGTTAGTGGGGAATACGACACTCAAAACCAATTAACTCCCCTTCCAGAATATTTCATGTTCAACGGTTATACGGAGCAATATCATCTGCATCCACTACCTGCTAGAACTAACGAAACTGTAAGAATTTACCTGATAAATCTTGGTATGTCTCCATCTTATGGCATCCATATACATGGTACTCTATTCAAAGCCTATCCTTCAGGAATATTGGATAATCCTACCTTCAATGTGCAGTCATGGGAGCTAGCATCAGGAAATACTGCGGTATTGGAAGCAAAATGGCCGTGGCCAGGCAAATTTACATTCCATTATCATGGCATACCTGAAGAGAGAGGAGCAATGGGTTACTTTAACGTAACAAATGCTTCTTCTAATGCAATAGATGGACGGGATGTTGTTATTACAAAATCTATAAACATGAATGATTGGCAAATGAATTTGACAAAGAGTTTACAAAAGGCTGATCCAAATGGAAAGATAACGGCAGTGTCTTCAGGCACAAACGAAGAACATCATGAAATGATGATGGAAGGCGGCGGCGATGAAGAAATGCGAATGGAGATGGAACAAAATGAAAATGCTTCTCAGTTAACTAATGCCGATAATTCAACTCAGATTTCCATTGTGAATGGTGCAACTACCTTGGGTGATAAAGCATTTTCTCCAAGCCACGTAAAGATAAAAGTTGGTAGTACTGTGGTTTGGACCAATGATGACAGTACCATCCATACAGTTACATCCGGTGCACCTAGCACTCCTAATGCAGGGCAAGTATTCGATTCAGGTTTAACTTCGCTTATATCACCATCTAAAACATATTCACACAAGTTCACTTCTGCGGGAGAATTTTCTTACTTTTGCAGATTACACCCTACTATGGTAGGGGAAATAGAGGTAGTACAATAAGTACTCAGATAGCTTTACTTTACTAGTAGTAATGACTACGATTGTATTAAACTCTAGACAACCTGAAAGTAACCCAAGTCGTCGTACGAAGCTGGTAACATATCCAAGCTACCATCACTTTCTCAGCTGT
>JARBAV010000431.1 GCA_029237515.1 Nitrososphaerales archaeon | reverse complement strand
GCCATGGCAATTATTGATAGCGAGTCTACACTAGAGATGAATAGTCAGGATAAAGTCCAGTACGCAAACTTATGGTTCCAAAATGCAGAACAAATAAGAACTAATATGAAGGAACGTTACGGGTCTCAATTAAAGGAGGTGGACGACCAGTTAAGTGTTATAAAAGAAGAAATTAGGCAGATAAATAAGAAACTCAAGAGTGTCGATGAGGAGGCGGAAAGAGAGAGGCATATTAATGAAGGGGCGGAGGGAATATCCACTGCTACTACTCCAACTTACTAAACACTGATGGCAAACCATTAGGCTTAATCAGAATGCATTCTTACCTCTAGGGTTTGGATTAGCGGTCTGATTGGTCTAAGCTATAATTTCATCAATACGGCGTCCTTCATAACAGTACCCTGTTTCATTTTCAATCAGATTACTGAATACACAGACTTTAGTGATTTGGCAAATCGATCAATATGTTGCC
This sequence comes from Nitrososphaerales archaeon, assembly GCA_029237515.1. Taxonomy (GTDB): domain Archaea; phylum Thermoproteota; class Nitrososphaeria; order Nitrososphaerales; family Nitrososphaeraceae; genus TH5896. The sequence goes on along the minus strand of JARBAV010000431.1, from coordinate 2,918 downwards.
AGGTTTGCAGTATAAAGCAAGATATTTAGAGCGTAATGAATTGGAAAATGATTCTGATAGTCCATGCTCTCGCTTAAGAAGGGACTAATTGAGGAAGGTCACAGTAATTATTGGTAAATTGTTACTAGATAGCTGTGAAGTTAACTCCGGGTTACGATGCGTAATTATAACTACATTACCTTTCCTTGTCATTACATTTAATTTATAGTAGTTCTTAGACATGATAGTTCATATGAGTAAATGCGAACACTGGGGTTGCACTGTAGGAAATAATATCTGTGTAGGCTGTGGAGCAGTTATCTGTAAATATTGCCTAAAAGAACCAATAAATTGTAAATGTGATAATAGAGACAATTGCTGTAATTAGACAACATGTCGTAATACTTTGCTGCTCAGGATCATCAGAGTTTGATCTAATTTTCGTATCAAGAAATTTGGTCACTTGGTCTTTAGTGAATGTTTGGAAGAATGTTATCTCGGATCCTAGGGACTCAGCGAATGCAACAATGGTTTTCAGGTTGTTATTCTGATGTCTTTCAGGGGTAGCATTGTCTTTCATGTAGGAATTAAAATCTGCTATTAATTGTGAATTCACAGAATTTGGTACTCCGTCATAAGTATGTCTGACCGTTGTGGTAAGTAAAGTAGGCATTAAAGCTACCTCGTTTTGTGCTCATTGTTCATCGTATAGAGAATTTCAAATAGTAGGATCAGAGAAAACACTACCTGCATCTTTTTTATTTTTATTCGGTTTTTGTTGTTGTTGTTCTCTAGTACCTTACTCCTTACTCCTTTAATCAGATTGAAGTATCAGATGCCTTACACTGTTACAGCGTAACACATATCCATTTCATAGGTAGAGATCGCCTCCCAGATCTTCTATTGATCTTGCATATCAGACGTTACTAGGTCAAGAGAAACATAGTCCTGAGCGTTAAAGTGGCACGATAATATTCGGTTTAAGGCTAATATTGATGGCATCAGAGTTTACCATACTTTATAGGGCACGATAATTGCTTTTACCATACGCAGCGACGTATGATTACATTCCAGTCTTGCAAATGCGTTAGTATTGAAGGAATAAACGGTAGTGAGAAATAAGCAGCAGCTATGCTTACTTTTTACATGGTAGAAGTATTTACCAAGCCTGGTACCAATTCAGAATGGTGTAAAGATCATATATGGAATACTACCGGCTTTGTTCCAGCAATATATGACGAAGGTACTCACTATGTAACGAATATGAGATTAACACTTGAAATTCTCAAAACATTGGATAACTTTGACTTTGTGACAGAGGTTACAGGTGACTATACTGGTACTTTAACAGCTCTTGGAGCATCACATGAGCCTAAGGTAAATAGACACTGGACATATCCTAATTAGCATGCGTTACTAATTAGAATTTATCACTTTTTCACGACTGAAATAGCAAGCAATTTTGCGTCAGTACTAGCGCAAAAGCAGTTTCCACTACTACAACTGGACAGGAAAGGATATTGAAATACGGGCGATAAGCATAACGAAATTTGGTGTAGTAGATTAAACTTATGGATAGAACTTGCATATTCTTCCATACAGTATTAGTACGAGAACTTCTTCTGAACGAGTTAACCAAAGAAATGAATTTCAGCGTTGATTAGTAGTTGGTGAGAAAATGAAACTTGATTGATGAGAAAAAAGATCAAATTGAATACAAGACTACAGTTGATAAATCACTAGGGCAGTGGCACAAGACGACTAAAGCTATCGAGACACCCAACGCAGATGCAAAGACAAGGATTGACAAAATGTTAACTGAAGACGAACAAATACTAATTAACGCAGAACAGAGCAGAATGATGCCAGGCGGTAGCATAGCCACACCAAACTCTATCTATGTGACAAACAAGCGAATTATCTTTAGAAATCCGAGAATGTGGGGCCTTAAGATAGATCTAATGGACTATGCTTATGAAGATCTGGCAAACGTGGAGCTTCATAAAGGAATTTTTACGACCGAAATAGAACTAACTCCCAGATTCAATTCCGAAAAAGTGAAGCTGCCAGCAGTTTCAAAGGATGTTGCAGAAGAGTTGTTCGGTGCCATTAGAAAAGGCATGCACGGTGATTTCGGACTGGGTAATGATGCCACAGGCAATGTAGTGGAGCAGCAACAGAAACCCGATGAACCCATTTCGAAACTAGAAAGACTCTCAGCTTTGAAAGAAAAAGGCATCATATCAGATAAAGAGTTCGAGGCAGTAAAGACACGACTTCTGAATGAGATATGAACTCAAAAGCGCTGCCGTATTAGTACCAATATTGGTTTCAGTCGTTCTCGTGGATGAGTGATACCTGCCTATTATCAAGATAAGATAATTCAGTGAATACTAACAGAATAACTAACAAAGACTGATTGTAGTCTTAACTACTATTGATTGAACTGTCAAAGAAAGGAAGAATAAGTCCGACGGGGGTTAGATTCCCGTAGATATAGGGGCTCATCATCTGTATGAGAGATATCTGGTTTACTGATAAAAAATGTTTCAGGGGGTTTGACAAGACTTTAAAGTGTATTCAGAGATTTAGATGGACCAAATAAAAATATATGAGGCTATCAAGGTTTGGTTACAGTTTATGATTGCTTAATTAGCTTTCTGAAATGTTCTTTATTCTTTTCTACTTCTTTTTTCCATGTCTCTTCTGGGAAACCACATACTTCTATTCCATGCTTTTTTGCATTGGCCAAAAGAACTTCTTCAGTTTCATCATAAATTGTCTGAGTACATAGAGGATCGCCCAGCTTCTTTACAATTCAGACTTAATGTCATTGGACTAAATACCGGTTAGGTGTCGATTGCTTTTATCTATTAATCAACTTTGTTAATACCATTCATAAGATTTGCCGAGATTACTGCCAATCCTTATCAACTTCT
>JARBAV010000430.1 GCA_029237515.1 Nitrososphaerales archaeon | reverse complement strand
GGTTGAATGTCCTTCATTTCATGTCCGCATCTTAAACATTTTAGCACGACAGTCTCTAATAGCTATGGACAGTCTTGGTATTTATTCATATTTATGAATGCGTATTATTCAACAAGGATTGGTTCTTCACAGCTTATGGTTTTTTCCCTATCAGATCTGCTGATTACGAGACTGTTGAAAAGACTTTCGAGAAGTCTTATATTTGTGAATAGAATATCAACATATAATGTCGACACCTGAGACATTTTCTTACTCAAGGCCGCTACTCATATACGATGACAGATGCTCATCGTGTAGGCAGTTTGCCTTATGGGCCAGAAAATTATCAGGAGGGTGGATACGATTGGCAGGCCATTATCATTCGCCTGAGGCATCTAAAGTAAAGAAATCTATTTTTCCAGATGACTACGATCCAACTCGAATGTTTTGGTTGATCAATGAAAACGGGGCTTTTGGTGCTAGGTCTGGCTTGATAGAAGTCTTTAAGGAAATAATTCGTGGTAGTGTTAGGACCAGAATAGGAGACAACTTTCCAAATGTTCGTGAAGAATACACCGCCACTGAAGGTGAAGATGCTATGTTGTTCAATAATAATTCATGCAGTAGTTTTACTGGGTCAGGCTGTGCTTCTTTTCTTGATACGTGGACACGTATATTCGGTATGTTAAGGAGTAGCGATAGGTATCGTCATCATCACCAAGCTAAGTGATTCACGGTCGTATGACTGATTTTAGAGTATACTTTGAATTCCATGCAATTTTTCATCCCAGCTATAGACAATAATCCACCTAAAAAAGAAGTATGGCCAGTACAAGCAATCAAAATAATCGCACTTATCTGATATGAAATATCGAAGAGCAGCGAATTAGAGGGGGGTTATTATTATTAGAATATGTGAGGAAGAGTGTGTTACTTCATTACATTTTTCCACATTACGGTTAATTTGCATACAAGGAGCTCGATGCTAATATACGATTCATTCATTAGTTTTAAACTGTCTAATTGAACGTTCTGAACAAATCATTGAAATGACAAATAAGGCAAATTAATCTGGCGTCTTGAACAAAAACGCGTTCAATTGAAGCGTTCAATTACTTTGAGCGTGAAACATAATGAATGGCAGTGATTATCTGTTAACGGATTAACAAATCTGTTAACGGATTAACAAATCTGTTAACGGATTAACAAATCTGTAAACATAGAACTAGGAATTTCAAAATTTATCATGTCAAAAACCAATTGATCATTTATGATCCTCATAACAATCATTTTATATTCAATCTCTTCTTAACCCCCCTATATGAAGTCTGCAAGTATTACCAAGCCAAAATCTCCTTTAGAAATTGTAACTAAAGAAACTCCGAAACCTATAGGTGCCCAGGTCCTTGTCAGGGTAGAAGCATGTGGAGTTTGTCATAGTGATATTCATCTCTGGGAAGGAGGTTATGAAGGTCCAGATGGGGAATTCCTCAAAGCAACAGATCGAGGAGTACGCTACCCGCTTACCCCCGGGCATGAAATTGCAGGTGTGGTGGAAGAAGTTGGTGAGGAAGTATCATCACTTAATCTATTCAACAAGAATAGCAAGGTTCTAGTTTACCCGTGGTTGGGGGAAGGAATGTGTCCAGCATGCAGAGAGGGCAATGAGAATTTATGTGACAAACCGCGATCTTTGGGGGTATACAGAGACGGTGGGTATTCTGAATACGTCTTGGTGCCAAGCTATAGATATCTTTTAGATATAACAAATGAAATTCAGACAGGTTCATTTGATACAAATGTAGCAGCCACTTTATCATGTTCCTCATTGACTGCATATGGCGCGATAAACAATGCAAGTTTGAGACCTAATGATACTGCTGTTATTATTGGAGCTGGAGGGTTAGGCTTAATGGCAATCCAAATCGCAAAGGCAATTTCCGGTTCAACGGTGATCGCCATGGATTTGGATGACAACAAGTTAAGGGCAGCTAAAGAGAATGGCGCAGACTACACAGTGAATGCAATGAATGAGAATAGGGTAGCTACCGTGATGGAATTGACCCAAAAATTGGGAGCGGACGCAGTGATTGATTTTGCAAACTCCACGAAAAGTATAGAGCTCGGCATGCAACTTTTGAGGAAACGTGCACGATTAGTGCATGTTGGATTGTATGGAGGTGCATTAAAATTAAACCTTTTAAGTATGCCCACCAGAGCATACAAGCTGATTGGATCCTATACAGGGAACATCGCTCAACTTGCCGAACTGGTATCATTGACTAGACGTGGAGTAATAAAGCCTCTTGTATCCGACAAATTTAAACTGGAACAGGCTACCGAAGCCCTATCCAAGCTGAAGGAGGGAAAAGTTCTTGGTCGAGGAGTTATAAATCCATAAAATTCACTATTGATCAATTTGTTTTATGACAACTAGAAAAGGTATTATCTTTGATATGGACGGCGTCCTCGTCGACGCAATGCCTTTTCATGCAGAGGCTATGAGCAGAGCAATAAAAGAGATAACAAATCATGAAATAGACAAGAAGAATATTTTTCTACTCGAAGGAATGCCTAGTTCAGATTTAGTAAAGGAGATCTTCAAAAGAGAGAACATCAATAAAAAGATAGATGTATATGATGATGATCTGGCAAAGAAGATCGGATCGAGAAAGGAACAGGTTTTCAAACAGATTCAAAATGCTAAACGGATAGATGGAGCGAAGGAACTGCTTGAGGATCTAACATCAAATTGCGGAAAGTCCTGTATTAAAGCTGTTGTTAGTGGCGCTGCCAGAGAAGAGGTCGAAGCGATTTTAGACAAGAATATTGGGTCCAAGTATTTTGATTTCATAATTACTGGCGATGATATAGAAAAAGGGAAACCAAATCCAGCACCCTTTAAGATAGCCTTAAACAAAATGAATCTGCCTGCTTCACAGGTAATTGTAGTCGAGAATTCATCTTTAGGAGTGGAAGCTGCCAATAAAGCCGGGTTGGAATGCATCATCACTTTAAATAATACGCCTCTTGATATCCAAAATGATTTTAAAGAAGTAATGTCTTCAGATCCGAAAAAATTTACCTTCAAGGATACAAAGTCAGCAAGTAACTTCCTGAAAAATTGGTGCTGCGGCGAACAATAATTATCACCTTTGCTAGCATTAACGAATATTGAAGCAGAGCATCGTCACCTGTTCCAGTTATCATCAAAGTGGGCTAGCTAAGATTTGGGATAGTATTACAACTACCTGACCAATTTCCTACTAATTGTATTTGCTATCGCTTTATTTGAGTAGACACTGATTCCTTAGGAATTGGAATTAATTCAGGTAATGATGATTTACGTTCAATCACTCAATCGGAAACACGAAAGGTAGCTGTTAGGTAGAATCAAAAGTGTTACTAGTCATGATTATTGTTTCAGGACTTTTTAGTTTTTTATCTTTGCCGCCGCAACCTGAGGGATATAAAACTAGATTGCTATTTCTTGTGCGAGAACATAAACTTACGAATAAACGAATATAGCATTCAAATTATGGTAGAAATTGGTATAGGCGAGATTATCGGGATGGGAGGGAATGCTAGGAATAATTGGTACAATGCTTATAGTTCTGTACTTCTCGAGGGAGCAAGCAAAGGGTTTCAATTTGGATATCGATATTCTATCTCTAGAATTGGTATC
>JARBAV010000429.1 GCA_029237515.1 Nitrososphaerales archaeon | reverse complement strand
TTATATTTGAATGAAGGTTGAAATTTGTCCATTCCGTTCATTATACATATTGAAGATAATGTTTGAACTGCTCACAAAAAGTTCCGCATGATCAAGTCTGTCTTTGCCTATCAGATGCATATCCAAAAATTTCATCATGGTTCAAAATCTGAAATGTTGAGAAGCGTGCGACGGCCTGGGGAAATATCAAGACTGCGTTTGACTCCTTAATTAATAAGGGGTTTTCTCATATTGGTTCCAATGGGTGAATTCGGCTTCGTTAATAATAAGACTGGCCTGCAATTTGAAGATCATCTGACAAATTTACGAGACGATATCAGAGAGATGCTGTTAGAGCTAAGACGGTTCGTAAAGTCGCTAGGCAACATGGTTATTGAGGAAGTACGTCCACATCGAATTGTTTACTCGAAGACGCTAAACTTTAGGGCGTTCCTTGATGTTCAACCAAAAGACGATGGACTCGCAATAGTCGTGAAGTGTGGAAGAGGGAAGCCAGAAAATGTTTTTCTTATATCCAACGGTAAGGAATTGGAAGCGGTAAAATCGCAAATTTCACAGGCTTTCCAAGATATTAAGTAATGAGCATATCTCACGAGCCTTTTTTTGAAGCAGAATATTTTAATGGCAATAGATGAACTCAAAAGCCAGACCGAACAGGACACGATATGGGGTGACTATGCACACTACGCGCTAACAACGAAAGAATATTGGCCGACCAACATTACTTGAGTCTTGAAATTTGGTTAACTTAGTACTATGGGACCAAAGATAAGTTAACATACTGAAATGGTAAGTGACTCATAATCTCATAAATATTTAATTTGCTTCAATACTAATTATTCCCCTGACCTTCTATAACTATTAATGTTAAAGTCGACTTTATCTTGTCTATCTTTCGAATGTGCCATGTGATTGTCTCCTTTAGCTTGTCCATCGAATCCGAACTTATTTTCACGATCATATCGTAAACTCCATAACATCCTTCCACATCATTGACTCCTGGCAGTTTTTTCAGTTCATTAATAATATCTGCTTCATGGCCTAGTTCACAGTTGAGTAATACGTATGCTATTGGCATAGCCCCTATAACTAGCCAGTAGTATTAAACTTGTGTATTTAAAAAGGAAGTGCAAATTGCCAAAGAATGGCTCAAACAACCTACAGCCCCTAAGTAACATCAACATTACTCCGGAACAGGTGGTATGTTAAGTCCTGGCGCGGAAGATTCAATTGAAAAAGTAAAAATTGAAAAATTATGCGCCAAATCACTGCCAGTAAAAAAAATAGAGATAAGAAACAGAATAATGACAAAAGCTGCAATGACCGCAACTAGGATAATTATTCTTGTCCTGAGGTCCTTTAGAGCAGAAGTTTTCGCAGATTTGCTTGCGTTTGTAATTCTCTCAGATACTCCCGCTGTTCGTGGTTTAGATTCTCCACTGGATGCTCTTTTCTTTGCCTTTGCGCTATTCAGAATGGGGATCTTTTTTGGTTGAGCCGAAGGATCGGCAATAGGCGTACGTATTTCGTAAAGTACTACCTCCTTTCCCGAACTAGTTAGTTCATTAAATAAGCTTAAGGCCTGAGGGTAGTCATCTTCTTTTTGTGTGTTGACAACATGACTAATCTTGTCCTTCCATTCAATAGCCCAAGTACTTGTAAATGGAGATCGTTCTTCTTTGGGCTCTACTCCGTTGTCAGACATCGTCAATATTATCTCTATTTTGTTATTATATACGTTATTGTTGTCAAAACCAGCCCTTATTTACAGATACCGTTAAAATTTTGTTCTGAATAGTGCAGCTTGTTCAAGTTTATACAATAGAACTCTGGAATCGCTGGCTTTCCCATTTTCCGAATTTCAGGTATGATTTGAGTTACACAGCTTCTTTATTTTTCAATCAACCGTTCTTGATATACAATTGCAGAAATATTTCTGTCAAGGCTAAGAAATATCGATTTGCCAGTCGATACTGGTGTTTGTTTATCTGTTCACCGTAAATCCTATAGAATCTAAACCTTGAAAGCTCTACTAATCATGATCAACTCTGGTCCACTAGTCAAACTTCCAACGATAACGGATTTGCTGTTAGCGAGCAATCCAGATGACAGGTATGGAATGCCGCCGTTAACCGTGACTGGCTCGGTCTCGACCTTTAGGGTCTCTGCGATAGTAGCCAGCTCTTCCTCTGATGCCTTGGGGTGTACAGCTGCTCCAGTATCAGTTGCAACAATCATTGAACCGATCTGGTAATATCCTGCAACAGTACAGGTAATTACAGGTACTCCAAGAACGTCCTGGACCTGCTTGTCAATCTCACCTTTGAATATAGGAGAAACTAATGCACCATTATCATTGGCTAAAATCAGGTTCCCTACGGCAGTAAATCTGCTAGATAGCCTCTCTACGTTAAGCTGCGTGAATCGCTTCATAACTTCAATCTCCTCATCCGACGAAAATGATGACAATAGTATACCTTTGTTGTTCATGACGGCCGTTGCCCCAATGAGTCTGGTACCTCCGATCGACGTAAATATTACATTTTCGACCTCTAGGTAACTCCTCAATTTAGTCATCTTAGTTTCGGCGAAACCAAAAGGTAGGATGAGAGTGGTATTGTTCGCGCGACAGAACAACCCTAGATTAGGACTCTTGTAAATATCGTACTTGTAAATTCCCAACTAATAGGAATTCGAGTGCCATTTCTTCATATGAACCTATTGGGAAGAGAAATAAAATCCATAAGATAAAGTAACCTACGTGAAAGCTACTTTCAGTACAGACATCGGCCCTTGAAAGAGGACCATTCAAAATAATAAATATACAGTATTAGAATATCTGATCAAGATTTACGAAATTGGCCACAAATCATTATTATAATAGGGATGTTGTTTCAATAAGGGATTTTAGTAGGGATGAACTAGAATTTCTCTTCAGTTTTACTGATAAGATCTCTACCCTATCAAGATCTGAAAGAAGCGAATTAGGCAGAGGACGAACCCTTGGTTCAATTTACTACGAACCGAGCACAAGAACTAGAATGAGCTTTGAGGCCGCAATCTCTTCAATTGGGGGCAGCTCGATTGGCATAGCGGATCCTAAATCTTCATCAATTGAAAAAGGAGAAAGCTTGTCAGATACGATTCGAATTATGGACTTGTACTGTGATGTACTCGTATTAAGGCATCCATTGGATGGTTCAGGTAGGTTTGCTAGCGAACTGTCAAGGAATCCAGTTATCAATGCTGGGAGCGGAAGCGAGGAACATCCGACTCAGGCCATGCTTGATCTATATACAATATATAAAGAGAAGGGGAGAATTGATGGGCTTCAAATAGGAATTATTGGTGACCTAAAATACGGGAGAACGATTTATTCCTTGTTATATGGCCTTGCAAATTACGACGTAGATATTCGACTGATATCGCCACCCACACTTAGCATACGAAAGGAGTCAATATACGGCGTGGAGAATAGATTAAAGATCCAGGAGTACAGTGATTTACCTGAAGATCTTTTGTCAACCCTAGATGTCATATATGTAACCAGGATTCAGAAGGAACGATTTCCAGACATACAAGATTATGAAAAAGTAAAGGGTACGTATACAATTGACCAAGCCACGCTTGACAGAACAAAAGCTGATGTTTCAATTATGCATCCATTGCCCAGGTTAGATGAGATCTCGCATTCGATAGACAATACAAACAATGCTACTTACTTCAGGCAAGCAGCAAATGGGAAGGAAATTCGAGCAGCGCTTCTAGCATTGATCACAAATGAAAACCCAGCATAGATAATTCATTGTCGTCTGGAGATCTTTGTTGTGTATTGGAGTTGATCGTAGACCATGAGGCTACCTCAATAATCTGGAATGCATCAAAAATAGAGAAAATAGCGAAAGAAGTTCGTCGAATTGTTAAGACGACTTAAAAATCAGTAGCGGGAATACATGACAGAATAGGCCGATGCACATATTAGATTTGTCGCTCGAAATAGATGCAAATTTGCAGGTATTCCCGGGTTCACCTCAACCTCTTTTCATGAAGTGGACAAAATATGATGTGCAATCAGATGATTCAGAAATTATGATGATGAGTACTCATACTGGTACTCATTTGGATGCTCCTTCCCATTTCGTAGCAAATACTGAGAGTGTGGATATGATAGGGGTAGAGCGACTTGTAAGTCCTGCCTTACTGTTGCATCTACCTAAAGACGCAAACAGTTTGATCAACCTTGACGATTTGCGCGATATCAGCGAAATTGATCGCGGCATTTCGATAGTGTTTAGAACCGGCTGGCAGAGCATGATAAGTAGCAAGAATTACATGGTAAGTAATCCTGGATTATCGGTAGAAGCCGCCGAGTTCTTGGCAGGGAAAAAAGTAAACGCCATAGGAATAGATGGTCCTAGTATCGATATTGGGTCAGATGAGCATTTCTCAGCTCACAAGACACTACTTGCTAAAGGCATTTTAATCGTAGAGAATTTGTGTAATCTCGAGAGTTTAAAACACAAAGGCAAATTCACCCTGTTAATCAATCCGCTTAAATTGAAGGGAGCCTCTGGTTCTCCTGTTAGAGCACTGGCAATAATAAACGATCAGAGTTCAGCGAGTCCTTAATCAGCCAAATTACGGCTTATCGTTGGTTGGGCCCAGCTAAAAAGACATTTATAAATAGTCACTCTCTAGTTGACAATAAAATGCCAATGAGTTCAAATAAGGCAATTTTGGTTGCGTCGTCTATTTATCTTGTATTTTTCTTCGCGTTAGGATCAGGCTTGTTTAATTCTATTCTAGAAGGATCTGGAAGGTTATCAGGCTCTTTTATAATCCCGTCAAGATCCATTCAGACCGTTGCTGAGACAGTGGTCATGACTATTATTTTTCTACTTGGCACAGGCGGGGTTTATCTACTTTATAAGGGTGGAATCTCTCATGCACCAATTAAGAATCAGGGCGCATTAATGGCTGCTGGGTTTGTAATAATAGGAATCGCGCTGGTCTTAGGGTTTAGGATTATCGATATTAAGTTATGAAAAAATGGTTCCTGATTTCCCAGCCTGATCCTCATATTAAATAAAGTAGCAGGAATTCATTGGTCATGAGTTGCTTCCTTTCTAAAGTCTTACACTAAACCTATGTTTGAGGTTTGAGACTTTGACTTATCTCCTTGTCCTTCAATAACTATCATTGTAAGAGTTGATCTAACCTTATCGATTCTTCTCACATGCCAAGTTATAGTTTCTCTCAGTTTATCCATAGAATCGGCCCTAATCTTGACAATTATATCATATACGCCATATACGCCGCTTAATTCAACAACTTCAGTTAGTCTCCTCAGCTCCTTGAGAATTTCCTCCTCCGAACCAAGGTCGCAATTAATAAGTACGTAAGCTGTTGGCATCAATAATTTAAGTCATAACCGGTGTATTAATCCTTTTAGGTAGCACATCTCTGGCATTACTTATTTTCGGATAGATTATAATATCAATCAATGTACAATGATTCTTGTCAAGCGACTGGGCGAAATATTTCCTAAGCACAGCCGCTGGGAAAGA
>JARBAV010000428.1 GCA_029237515.1 Nitrososphaerales archaeon | reverse complement strand
TCATGGTACAGCTTGCTCAAAGAGGAAATATGTCTCAAAAGCAATTTGAAATTCTGCCAGCTACTAGTCGAAGAAATTCTAAAGTTGTACAATATGGAAAAGAATATTTCGACCCTTTTAGGCGATTTTCCAAAACAATAAAAATTGAATTAATTATTGGAATTGTAGTTCTTGTGATATCGGCTTTTCTAACAATTACATCACCTCCATCCGCAGCGATGTCTAATTCTCAGATGCAAATGCAAGAACTAACTAGCGGCAATCCTGATAATGGTATCGGAGGAGAGGATCAACATAATCCTCGGACTTTTGATGGATTTGCTGTCATGGCATTAATTTTAGCTGTCATTGTGTTGATCATGAGTTTGTATTATTACCGAAAGAGCAAGCAGGAATTAAAGATAACAGGAGATCTATTAAGGAAACGCGGATCATCGGCACTAATATGAAATATTCATCACATATAACATGATATTACGATACGCAATATTTTTGATTATAACTCTTATTGTAACTAGTATTGGTATCGTTAATTCAAGTAGTGGTAATAATATTTTTACGTCTGTATCACATAGATCCATGCTAATATTTGCACAAACAACATCTTTATCTAATGATGAGAATAACAACCAAGCACAACAGCAACAATGGGTAGACAAGGTAAATAACATGAGAATTCTATTTATCTCTCCAGTCAGTCCAATGATTGATTCAACGACTCAAATGAAATTTGAAGTACAAAATCTGACTACAAATGAAAATATTAAAGATCTAGCGGCGAGAGTCACAATTGCAACCAATAGCAGCGGGCAACTAAGGACATTCAAGTATACTAATATCTCATCTACTAATGGTAGTTTTGCAATAAGTTATCTTTTTCCTGATTCAGGGACATATCAAATACTGACAAGAATTGATTTAAAGGATCGCTCTTCTTTGGCATCATTTAATGTAGATGTTCCTTTTCAGGCAACAAATATACTTAATCCGTCAAGCTCCACTTTTTATCCCATGGTTATAACTGTGGCATTATTCGGTAGTATTCTTGTAGGTATTGGAATATTGGTGATGCGTAAAAGAAAGAAAAAGCGGAAGTCCTAGGAACTAAAATACTATCTATACAATGTACCTATTATGCCTTGTGCAGATTGAAAAGAAAGGCCTTCTAATCTGACAACCCCTTATAATTAATTTATTGCATGATAAAAAAGATAACAAAACTAAAGTTATATCACATTGAGCCCATTGAACTGGCCATAGACATGTTTGTCTCCACTTTTACTTGTGAAGGCTGTAATGCAAAATTCATCAGCCCTGTAAACGGTTGTTGTTGTGATGCCAGTTGCATATGCTGCTGCGATTGCGAGAATTGCTCTTGTCCTCCAATAGTATTATTATTAACTCGCTCTGCCAAGCTAAGCAGAGTATCCTTTGTCAACATAATATGGATTACATCAGTTTTCGGATCAGTATTATCCAGTACAATATCTTTTGTAATATTTAATCCATTCACTGTGCCCGTATAAGAGCTCGCATTAGTGAAGGGATTTAGTTTAGGGACGCTTATTTCTTCATGCACAAAAATATTGGCTTTTTTTAGTCTGTCTATATTCCAATTAAACGGCATACTGAACTGCAATTGCTTATTACTTTCATTAAAGTTAAATCCATTCAATTTATCATAGTATGAAATAATCTTAATTGGAACATATTTGCCTTCCATATCTATCTGCCTATTTAATGTAGATCCTATGCTAAGCCAGCTGTCATAGACATGCTGTTGATCAGCTGGAAGCACGCAGGTATCACAATCAAGTGTGCCTATTCTAACTTTGAAATGGTACAATCCACCTTTCAGAAATATTGGCCCCTCTGCTAAAACAGGATTAACTGGTGTTCCAACATATGATCCTATAAGTGGCTCCTGTTCACCAATAATTTTTACTCCACCTGTACTGTTATTTGGTGCTATCTCAATTCCTAATGTCCCATCATGAGAATGGAACCAATTAGAAAGCACTTGTTTATTGTCTTTATCTAGTATAGAAATATCATAATTCACATGATTGAATGATTTATTCGTCACTGGATCAAATAATCTGAATTCAATTATTGGTTTTTCGTGTTTTGTTTGTAGCGTTTCCGTAGTCACAACTGAAGGATTCATCTTTATCAGCAAATCTGACTGTCTATTACCCAAGGAAGCTGATGTCTGCTCCTGTGTCAGGCCATCTGCAAAAGCGAGGTTAATTATTGATGTTCTAGTAACAGCAAATAGCAGAATTAAAGTCATTGAAGAGAAGATACTACAGATAATGATACAAGAAATAAACCAGGCAACCCGTCTAATAACCAATACTAGTAGTCCTTGTTAGTAGATAATTAGATGATTTAGCTATTTTATCTTTATGGTAGAAACAGATATTTCTCATCTACTTGATATATACATTTGTTACTGTTTAGTGGAGTACATTCGATAAATGTACCACAATATTTAAAGGCAGGTAATGCCTGTTGACATGTTTAAG
>JARBAV010000427.1 GCA_029237515.1 Nitrososphaerales archaeon | reverse complement strand
TGATGACAAGCAAGCAACACAATGCTTTATCGAACATCTAACTGACTTTTATTCTAAAAAATTATCTGAGGTCTCTTCCAATAAACGGTCATATATACAAAAAATGCTCTATATGTTAAACTCACTAAAAGAGCCATTCGATATCAAATCTTTTGTATAGCATTTTTCTATTAATATTGTTAATCTCTTAATTTTAATAATGAGACATATTTACTGCCTCTGGAATTGTACTATAGAATAATCTTTGAGTAAGGCGTCTATCCTTGGCTCAGTTTTCTCGGTTTCTTCCATTATGGAATTAGTATTGGGGTATGTAAAAGTAAGAATGAAAGCGTAATTTATCTACCTCAAAATCAAAGATAAACTGAAACCATAATTTTATCGCTTGAACTGGACATGATTAGAATATTATGTTCGCTTCAGAGTTTGGTGGGATAAGACACTCTATAGGGTTTCATAGACTAAATCCTCTAACATGAACATTACTCCTTCTGGTTGATTGGTATATCTATTCGATATCTAAGTAATTAGTTTATAATCAACCCAACTAGCTAAACTGTAATATTATTATGGTAAGAAATATGATTACTATCATGACGGAGACTGACTTACCTGGCTTGCCTAAAGATCAAACAGTTCAATATTGGTCTAGTCAAACAATGTTAGGCATAGTAGAGAGACATACAGCAGAATGCATAATGAAAGTTGCTAGAGATAGAGGAGACAGGGTATATGATAACGGTCATTATTTCGTAGTGGAGGAATAGGAGCTATTCGGGACTCTGTCAGTCTTGGATTAGTAACAAACAATTTTCTTAATTAGCTTCGGGAATAGATTGATGAATAAGTCATTGCGCCCTATCCCACCCGAGTTGTTTCATCCCATCATACCGTACTTTCTTGTTAGTGGTTGGTAAAATACTAGGCCAATAATTAGCCTTGGTATGAACATTTCATTTCATGGATAAAAACATTCCTCTGTTGGTATCTGTATTAAATTACTTTTACTCATTGTTCAAAATTGTAAATCTATTTTTTCCTGCATTCCTTGTTCGTTTGGTCTTTACACCTGTAGTCGTGCATCCAACTTCCATTCATAAAGACTTGGAGATGGTTGGAACCATCGCCTGGATCAATTACAACTCGTTGGGTTCCATTCTTTGGATTATGTAAGGGGTCCCTTGATCCTGATTTAGCAGCCATACATCTATGTACTTACTCCTCATTGCTTAAGAATGATTGAACTTGGGCAACGAAATCAATGAAGGACCTTGTAGAAAGAAACGAAGAAAGTTGATATTTGGATATTTAGTAATATTGGGACAAGCCAAAAACGTCTAATCTGGCCAAATATATTTCAATAGGAGGTCTTTTTGCTCGCTGAAGGATTTTGTTACACAGGGATTCGTTGGGGTTTGTCATTTAGATAATTAGGAATATATCAAGAACCAATTCATAGATATCCAGAAATCTAACAACATCCTCATCCTCATCTAACTTTAGATTCAAATGCGATGATACGCGAGTCAAGAACAGATCCAACTTCTATTAGTTCTATTGACTATAATCGTTTTGTAGGAGAAATCTATTGGAAAAGACAGATCGTGATGTTGGTATGACTAAAATGTGACCTCTTGAATAATAATAATATAGAATAGGATGAGATTGTAATGAATATGGAACAGCAGCAGGAAGGACAACAAAATAAACCAAAGGTTATGCCCCTTCCAAATGGGCCATACTATCTATTAAATGATATGACACCTAAAGTTGTGCCAAATCTTCAATCCTCAGATGGAAAACCTCTTTCGAATATAAGTGGAACAGCATTATGTAGATGCGGAGCTTCAAAGAATAAACCATTCTGCGATGGTACACATGTAACAATCAAGTTTTCGAGTGACAATAAAATAATTGATGAAACTGGCCAGAAATTTAAGGATAAAAAGAAGAGTTATACTGGTAATAGTATAATAATCCATGATAATCGAAGAATCTGTTCCCATGCTGGTGAATGTGTAAAAAATTTATCATCAGTTTTTAGACTTGAAGTCAAACCTTGGATAGACCCTAACGGCGCCAGCGCAGAAGATATGATACAAACTATAAGAAAATGTCCCTCAGGTGCACTGAGTTATTCCATTGACGGAATAGAATATAAAGACCAAAATAAAGGTGACCCGATGGTTACTATTTCAAAGAATGGTCCATATCTAATAACAGGAGGCATAGATTTAATAGGCGATAATATACAATGGGCAGATGGATCTTCAAAAGAACATTATACTCTCTGTAGATGCGGTGCATCTAACAACAAACCATTTTGTGACGGTATGCACAAGTCAATAAATTTTGTCGATGATGCTGAGTAAAAAAATAACCAACTGGCAGTTTAGACCTATTTCTAATTAGATTGCAAATTTGATGTCATAGATAAGATAAATCAGTTAGTCCTAGTCCTAATCTTAGTCTTTTACTGGCCATTGGCCTTTGGTAATAATTTCAACTAAATTATGTACTGGATCTCGGAAGTACATGGACTTACCCCGACTGCCCCAACTCACTTCTTTCTCAATCACGATTTTATTCTGAATTAAACAATTCTTTGCAGCTTCATACTCTGCTTGTTGTATTTCTAGGGCAAAATGGATGGATGATGGAGGAGTTATAGCGCCATGAGCTGGAAAGATGTTGAAGAATTCCTTGTATTCTCAGGATTGAATATTAATAGCATACTCTTTCCAGCTTTCAAAAATACATGTCTTCCCTTTTCCTCTGAGACCAAATCAAGTCCTAGACGATTGACGTAAAAATCCTTCATAATATTCAAATCAAGAGAGTAGATGCATGTTTCAACTATCTTTTTAAACTTCAATTCTTAGAATTCTTCGCTTTACTAATATATAGATAGAAAGTCAATACGATAACCCCTTCCTCTTCTTTTATAACTGACAAAATGTTGGTATTATCACTAGTGATTCATTCGTGGCTTTATGTTACTAATGCGCGCCATTATTAACCAAAGACCTCAATATTCAATTCAATACTAAAATCCGACTAAAGAAATTATTACTGACTTCAAAGGGCCGACTACCAAGAACCAGATACAGGAGATTAGAGATTATGTACCAGACCAGCCACAGATTCAATAGAATAAATGAATAACCAGTTGGTTGGATAGTACTGGCCTTCACCTATCTTGCTATCTCAACGATAGATATCTTTATGTTTTATCGTGTTTATACATTGATAATGTAAAGAGAATGTCTCATACGATTCTTTCTCAAAATGAAATAGAATATCTTAACACACAGCATATTGCAAGAATTGCTACAGTATCAACATCAGAAGAAGATGGTAACAAACTCATGCAACCAGATGTTGTGCCAGTTGGCTTTGATTTCGATGGTGAGTATTTTTACGTAAGCGGAATGAATATTCTCAAATCTACAAAATACAAAAACATTCTAAAAAATAAAAAGGTAGCAGTTGTGATTGATGATTTGAGGACTGTTGATCCATGGGATCCACGAGGGATAAGGATCTATGGCGATGCTGATGTTGTTAACCGACGAGGTGGATATATGGACTCAACCGATCATTCAGAGCATACATACATTAGAATTCGCCCTATAAAGAAATGGAGTTGGGGAATTGACGAACCAGTCTTTACAGGCGGGAAATTCAGTGTCAAAAGAGCCGAAGTAGAGGCGGGATAATGACATATTTGTATTCAAATACACTAGGTCTCTCACACAATATCACACGATATGCTTGAATTGGTTACTATTGAATCGGTAAGTTTCCACTTACTAGATACGGTATAACATACCAACTAAGTTAGTAATCACTACTGCAATTAAATAATCGTTTTACCTAGTGTATATATTATGCAAGTAGGAATTGATAGTTTTGCAGCATGGGATGACGATGGCCTTCAAGTCAGCCCATCTGAGCGTTTGCGAAGACTAGTCGATCAGATTGAATATGCTGATCGAATTGGGTTAGACGTGTTTGGTGTCGGCGAACATCATCGAAAAGAATTCCTGGATTCAGCTCCTGCTGTCGTCTTAGCTGCTGCAGCCACACGAACTAAACAAATACGTCTTACCAGTGCTGTAACTGTATTAGGTGCTGCCGACCCAGTAAGGGTGTTTCAAGAATTCGCAACCTTGGATCTTCTTTCACAGGGTCGGGCCGAAATGGTTGTTGGTCGCGGCTCGTCCATCGAAGCATTTCCCTTATTCGGATTTAGGTTGGAAGACTATGATTCGCTTTTTGCAGAGAAGCTCGATTTACTGCTAAAGATTCGTGAAAATGAGCATGTGCATTGGTCTGGCAAATATCGTCATAGACTAAGTGGTCAGGGAGTCTATCCAAGACCTATGCAAAATCCTTTTCCGATATGGTTAGGCGTTGGCGGAACTCCGGAATCATTCGTCCGTGCTGGTTTGCTCGGGCTCCCATTGATGGTTGCAATAATAGGTGGCGAAACACACAGGTTCCGGCCACTTATTGATCTATACCGAGAGGCTGGAAGACAAGCCGGCCATTCAGCCGATCAATTGAAGGTAGGTGTACATTCTCTGGGCTATGTTGCAGAGAGTACGCAGGAGGCAGTCGATGACTTCTTTCCGGGCTATGCACATACTATGACTGAGATTGGAAAGGAGCGTGGATGGCCTAAAATGACGCGTGCGAGCTTTGATGCCCAACATGGTCCACAAGGTGCACTTCTCCTTGGCGATCCAGATGAGGTAGTCAAGAAGATCATTAGGCACAGCCAAGCTCTAGGCGGCATATCTAGGATCACTTTTATGATGAACCCCGCCTCATTGCCTCACGCAAAACTCATGCGAGCTACCGAATTAATAGGTAAGCGCGTCGCTCCTGCGCTTCGTGAAGTAGATGAAAACTATATGGCGGTAGTTTAGTTACCACCATGTACCTTGTAGTGCCTTTAAATTGGTTAGTGTTATTTAAATACTTAGTCATAATATTAAACCATGTGGAACGGAAAGGAGTGGAAGACGAAGAAGAACAAAAATGCAATGCAATTAACAACATGTGGGAAGTGTTGGGAAGAAGATGGGCATTGCTAATATTAAAGAACCTTCACACAAAGGAAGCCATACGCTTTAATGAGCTTAAAAGAACATTAACTGGAATTAGTAGTACAGTACTAGCAGCTAGACTATTGGAAATGGAACGTGAAGGCCTAATTTCAAAAAAAATCTATCCAGAAATACCGCCTAAAGTAGAATACCGGTTGACTCCTAGGGCAAGGGAACTGGGAGTAATACTTAATGATTTAGGGGAATGGGCTCAGCGTTGGAAATATCCTAGAATAGCATCTACTGAAGTACAATAAGGCCAAACCATCGGAGTTCCTCGATGGTTAGAAAGTTTTCTGTTGTATCATTTGCTAAAACACTTCACATTGAGTGCTCCAACTGGACCG
>JARBAV010000426.1 GCA_029237515.1 Nitrososphaerales archaeon | reverse complement strand
GTCCATCTACTTTTTCTTAGATGGGCAACTTAAATTAATGCAAAATTTCCATCGAGATCCTACCCCACGAGAAAAGGCATTCTCAAGGACTGGCCATCGGCATAAAGAGCAAATTTCGCCTGTGAATCTAATTGCTCCACTCTGCGGTAATGGAACAGCTGCTTTGCACTGACCGGACTTGTAGTTAGAACACCCTACAAACCTCTTCATAGTTTTTTTTGATTTTATAATTTTCAAGCTTCCCTTGCCACAAATAGGACAGGTTCCTAGAATCGTCTGTTGCTTACTATTAGTAACATTTATTGCATCTGTTATTCGATTGCCTATCTCAATTTCCTTTTCCTTAAAGGGAATAATCGCTTCTTTTAGTGTAGCTTTTGCATACTTTATGATAGAATCACTTGTGTCGTTCCCTAATGCAATTCCTTCAAGGAGTTCCTCCGTAGATCTGGTTAGCTCTATAGACACTACATTCGGAATGTATCGACGCATCGATTGTAATATTTCAATTCCGAGATCTGTAGCCTCTATCCCACCTCCAGAACCATCATATTGTTTGGAAGATGAGGTGTCTTTAGAAGAACTGACATTACTCACATAGCTAACATAATTTCTCTTAAACAAAGTACTGATAATTTCCGATCTTGTGGCTTTTGTGCCTATCTTTTTCGATTCCATTTCTTCTAGCAAACTAGATTGGTTGAATCTTGATGGAGGTTGAGTGAACTTATCCGTCATTGAAACACCTTGATTTTTCAATGCGTCATTCTTTTGAAGATTTTGTAACTTAGATTGGGATCCTGAATAAAAGGTATTGCTTATGTATGGTTTATAATAGTGCATCCAACCTTGATCAATGATCATCCTGGTATCAGCCTCAAAAAAATGTTCTCCTACCACAGAAATAGTCACCAGGGTAAGCTGACTAATAGCTGGTTGACCAAAGGTTGCCAAAAATCTCCTAACAACAAGATCAAATAGTTTGAATTCACTTGTATTTAGCTTGCCTTTTGGTTTTTCTCCTGTTGGGTAGATCGATGGATGTGCAGGATCTGTTTTATTTCCTTCATTTGGAGACAGATGATTTGAATTTGATAGCAGATCCGTAATTATTTGTGTGTAAGTACCATTGATAGGATGTTCATTAGACTTACTCCTACTACTACTCTTGACTATGTATTCAGGAGAAGGAGAAACAATCTTCGAAAGATCGGACAAAATTTTCCTAAAATTTATTGAGGAGGGCAGCCTTTGACTGGAGGTTCTCGGATATGAAATTAGCGCAGAAATGTATAGCTTTTCAGCAATGGATAACGTATAACTAGGAGAGAACTTAAATACTCTATAGGCCTCCTTCTGTAGATCTCCCAGATTGAAAGGATGTGGAGCGAAAAGAGTATTCCTTTGGTTCCTAATTTCAGTAACCTTTCCATCATGACTCGAACAGTCGTGGACTATTAAAGTAGCCTCTGATAACGTTTCTATTTTCTGCCTATAATAATGTGCTTTAATCATATGTCCATCTTTTTCAAACTCTGCGTTTATGATCCAGTAAGGTATCGGAATATGGTTTCTAATGGATAGCTCTCTATCTACCACAAAAGCAAGAGTGGGGCCCTGTACTCTTCCTATTGATAAATTATGATATTTTTTGCGGTTGTTACTATTCTTAAAAGCCTGTGTGAGTGCCCTTGACAGGTTGACCCCATAAATAAAATCGATCAGATGTCTAGTTCTTCCAGCTTCAGCTAATGTTTTGCTTGGCGGGAGGAGATTGTCAAATGAATTTCTAATCTCCTGATCAGTAAGAGTAGAAAATTTGGCCCTTAATGACATCTCGTACTTGTTATTACATGCGTATTCCAAAATATTATATCCAATCACTTCACCTTCCTGGTCATAATCACAAGCATGAATGAATTTTGTGGCTTTTTGAGAAAGCGAGGAAATAGACTTAATTATTTGCACTGACGTCATCATTGCCTTTTGACCCCTTCCTCTTCTCTTTCTTAAAATTGGCGTCCATTTAACCTCAAAGACTGGATATACGCTTCGGTTACCATTCACATCAACCAATCCATACAAATGACCTAGTGCAGAGCATACAACAAAGGCCGAACCATTTTGAGAAATTGCTAAAAAAACAGGTAATGGAAATCTACTCTTTCTTTTTTCTGCGGAACCTAAATCCTTTTCAAGTCCTGTAATTTTTGCGAAGCTCGAAGTCCCTAAAGCCTGTGCTATCCTGAGCGCAACAGAAGGTTTTTCGCATACTACTAGGGAATAAGGTGATCCAGGGATCCTATTTAGACTCAAACCACATGGTTGTTTTAACTTCAGCTAATATAACTTCTGATACGAATCGTTGCTTAAGGTATCATGGGGACATCTTTCGCGTCATCATATTAAGGTTATTCGGGGATTCGGTGTCGGCTGTAAGTGGGTACCCCATGTTTTTGAAAATATTACAAGAGCTCATTAGAGTCTCATGCTCAATTAGGACATTCAATAGCTGACATGAAAAAATATTGGACCATGAGTAGCATCGTGCTTGTCTGAGCTGTGCAATAACTTCCATATTCAGCCAATGAACCATACTCTCGTTTTATTGGAGAGCACTCTCAAATAAATCCTCTATTTAGTACCTACAATAACAACCAATTTTGATGAGTTGATTAATATGCATCTTATGTTTTCAATTATTTACATCTAGAGAGTATGTACTAATAAAAGTACATAAAATTTATGAGCGAATTACTTGTATGAATACTTTAGCCCGGCTTCTAATCTACGAATTCTATTGATTATGTCCAAATGATCTGCTTGTGGTTCTGTGGTTAGATACAGAAGATAATCATCTCCAAAAGGCATAGTAATGCGCTTAATCCTTTCATACTCTGCGACAACGTACCTTCCCTTTCCTATCTTATTTGAAAGGTCACTGCGCACCTTCCATCCCGTCATAGCCATCTCAAGTGATTTTTTGCTCTCTTCAGGGGTGAGCAAATTCTTTACCCCTTGGCGATGACGGGAGTACATCGTTCTACCTTCCGAATCACAAATGGTAACCAACCTGATATTTGGATCGATGTTCACGATATCTTTGTAGTGTTGTTTTATTCCAAAAAGTCTGATTCTTAGTAGAGAGCTTATTATAAATCCAAAGACGGCACCCCAAATTAAATGGAATCCAAACGCCGCAAATGAAATATTTGTAATGGACTGGGTTATATCTTGTGACATTAATGCCTTCTGCGATTCCATAGCCAGCACGGTCGTGATGGAATTAATAGATGGTTGAATCAAAAACGTTGTTATTGGGAGGAACAATACTAACCACACTACAATGCCCGCTCCCATGCCAACCAACGCACTTTTGTATGGATTAAGCATACGTACCTTTTTCCACCTAATTCCGATGACGCCAAAGATAGCTCCTATTATAGTACCGACCAGAAGGTGAAGCCCAAAAGCTATAGATGCAGCTGCCACCGTATTATTGATACCTAAACTTATACCTATAATGGAATAAAAAGTGCCCATGCTCAGGCCAAGTAGCAGTTCGGTGACAGCGATAACTGAAGAAATAGACCAAGTCGCTATAAAACCAGCAAAAGCTCCATACTTTACGCCTTTGAATGTTACCAATAATTCATTCCTTTTTTTGTTGCTTTTCATGTTGCTGTCCTTCGAAAGAGAAAGCATTTAAAAAGCTAAACACGTATGAGAATATAAGTAATAATACCAACCACTATTGATATTTCAGGTTCTTAGCTTAGGTTAATATTGGTTTCCGTTTTGGAATTTTGAGATCTTTAGGGTGACATAATATATTCTGTTTTTCTCAATTCTTTTACTACTTTATCTTTTTGATGACTAATGATTAGCAGTTGCAATTGTTGATTCTAATTGCTATATCTTGGCCTACCAGATTGACGTCATTCCCAGTTCTCCCTACTCGTCAGCCCAGAATTGTCACATTATTTATATTTGCGCCTTTCTTTGATCCATTTTCATACCTTCAGCTTGATACGTAAAGGTCAACTTGTTCTTTCGTCGTTATTATTGAGAACGCTCATCAACCTTCATTGGCCAAACCGATATCAGTGCTAAGGCAGTCAGGAGAGGAGATAAGATTGCTCTCTAGGTGGAAGCACGTCACATATCTTATTCAACTAAATGTGTCCTTGGTCCCACAAAGGGACTCTAGACTCTGAAATTCGGTCGGTTTCAATTGCCAAATCTAAAGTTATTATCAATATCGGTTTTCGGTGCGCCAGGAACTACAATACGCATATAATAGGACTTGTTCGACTTTGCTGTCCTAAAAATCCCGTACGTGTTACCCCTAGCAAGATTAAGGAAATTGGCAAGATCTTCATCTGATAGTAATGTAAACCCATTTTGTACTGCGCGATGAGCCCAATTCTTACCGTCAACAAGGATGCAACCATTCAAAACTTCTGGATTAGACTGGATTTCATCTGCCACTACCAATGGTGTACCCTTTGTCCACCTCTTCACAACTTGAAACATCAATTTAGGCATCTCATTAGATATAGTCGCAATGGTATCTTTCTTGTTCATTATTTGTCGTTGCGCATCTACTACCGTCTTAGTATCACATCCGTGGTTAGTGCATATTATTTTCATAG
This sequence comes from Nitrososphaerales archaeon, assembly GCA_029237515.1. Taxonomy (GTDB): domain Archaea; phylum Thermoproteota; class Nitrososphaeria; order Nitrososphaerales; family Nitrososphaeraceae; genus TH5896. Next base: position 1,091 of record JARBAV010000426.1, on the reverse strand, counting down.
AAGGGGTATGTCGATAGAGAGTCAAAGGATGAGAAATTAGACATTTTTGGCAAATAAAGGCTGTATATCCAACAACAAGTAAGTCTTCATGTTTAAATTGTGGCTCATGTATCATAAGTTTGTTAACTGGCGCTTTGAGAGGATAGTTGGCGGATTGTAGTACTCGGTTTTGCGCAATCTCTGTCGTTAATTTGCTGATCTCAGCAAACCTACGCAACCACTCCAACCACGAAGGACATCTTGGTTCAGATGCTTCTTGAACAAAAGAGAATGGCCAGCTGAAAGCCTTAGAGGAATCTTGTGGATCAGAAAAGGGGTGATGATAATTAGATATCTGAACATTAAACCTTACCTGACGACTTTTGGAACTATTTGGGATAATTGGCAAAAAGCCCTGTGGTGCATTATGTTTCCTTATTATGTGTCGTTCCATATTCCAACGCCTTGAAAATGGTTCTCCACAGAATTGGCAATTGTAATTATCTCTCATTGAACTTTATTTTGAACTTTAATTTTGGAGTTACTCCGAAGTTACTCCAGTCACTCCAGGAGTAGAATCCTGTCATATTTAATATAAACACATAACAAGTATTTATAACTTTCTTACATAAGATTGTTAGAGTCCAATCAAATCTTATTCAAGTAGTGATTACTGGCGCCTCCTGAGACCTTTCATTTCCGCCCTTTCTATAATAAGAATTCTTATTTAAGAACCGATTTAGTGATGGGGCCAGTGGTATGTGAACCAAATTTGACATGCTTTTGGGACCCAATGTTTTCAGAAGATCATCCGTTCGCGTTCGGTGGGCTTCCGAACCACTGTGTATAGGGATTCGATGGACATGAAGCAATTATCTCTCTTTGTTTACTTGTTATCAGTAATCGAGTAAATGAATGCACTTCCTCAAGTACTTATATTCGGATTATGTCCCAATCAAAGCATCATTCTTGCCTCAGTGTCAGAGACCTGCAGTGGTATGAAGAATGGGCTCACTCCTTGCATTTATGTTTTCTATACCCGTCAGATTTAGTAGTACAAAACCAAGGCTACCCATATCAGCATCAGTAGCATCACAACTACACAAAGCTAT
>JARBAV010000425.1 GCA_029237515.1 Nitrososphaerales archaeon | reverse complement strand
ATCGTTCAGATCGGATTTTGGGCCTATTAGAAAATTGACACTACATTGTCTGTTGAACTTGCTATCCCGCTTTTGTAAAGGCAGTGATCAAGATCTGGTAGTATTTAATTCACATACCTGGAAAGTCAAGGATTGGGTAGAATGTGTCCTGGAATTTGATGAGGGTGCGATAATAGGAATTTCTCATTTAATCTCAAGTAATTCCTTTAGAAGTTCCACCGACGCCAAAAGTCAGAAAGTACGAAATAAGAATAATGATAGCATCAACGAAGATAAGAATGGGATTGACATAGAGATCATCGAGTGTTCACCTTATCCAGATGGGTCTATTCAAACAGTAAAGATAGGTTTCATAGCCGAAGTACCAGCTCTAGGATACAAGTTATATCGAATAGTGCCTGGAGAAAATGCCCCTTCAGAGAGAATTCTATCTCACTCCACTACTTTTAAAAATGGGAATAATTTTGACATCTCCATCGATCCTGAAAATGGTCTTTTGAGTGTATCCAAGGATGGCAAAGATTACTTTAAAGGGAATGAAATTCTCTTGGAGGAAGAGCTTGGGGATCTTTACTATCACAGAGATAACTTGGGACTACTAAAGTCAGAGACTGGCGAAGGTGTCAAGTACGGCTCATTTAAGTGTGACAGCTTTGGCGTACTTGAAGGTAAATTGACGTATCATATCACGCTGAAAAGTAAATACTATGCTTTAAGATGGCCCTATAGGTTGACCCATAAATTAAAGCCAATCCTGTATAGGCATAATTTCGTTGATATAGTGAAAGAAATCATAGTATACAAATCTCTCGACAGGATAGACTTTGTGACGCACATATTCGATCGGCATCCTCATTCAAGGTTAAGGGTAAGGTTTCGGACTCCGTGCTCCTCTAATGATTATTGGTGCGGCACTCAGTTTGGTGCTATCAGAAGGAAGACAAACCTCTACTATAATAAGAATGAAAGTGGTTGGATCGAAAGACCAAGCGGAGTTTTCCCGTCCTTGGACTGGATAGACTATTCAGGTAATGAGGAAGAAAAAGAATGTGCGAAAATAGGAATCAGCGTAATGCACAGAGGAATACCATCTCATGAGGTGAGAGACAACTCAATCTATCTCACTCTCTTAAGGAGTATTATGGTATTATCAGCTGACGGCATCATGGGTCCTTGTGTTCCTACACCCGATGCTGCAGAAATGATACCATACACATTTAGCTATTCTGTACTTCCTCATGAAGAGGGCTGGAGAGAGAGTGGTACATACAAACGTGCTATGGAATTCAATATGCCTTTAGCGGCAATACACCTAGGAGGAAGCGAAGTGTCACAACGCGCAATAAGAGAAAACATTATAGATAATGATGTATCTAACGATAGATTACAAAATTATCAACATTCATTTTTAGAGATCCAACCGAGAAATGTAATGCTTAGTACATTAAAGCTTGACGAACGCGATGTTGTTGACAATAAGAATAATAAGCACTCGTTAGTAGTTAGGTTTTACGAAACCGAGGGAAGGGCAACAGAGAATGTATCATTGAAATTTTACAGGCAGATCAAATCGGCATCAATCATAGATATGCTAGAAAATGAAATTCAAGAAATCCAGAATCCTGTTACTAATTCAGAAAGCCAAGATAATAATGCTCAGGATAGATATGATGCGCGGATCGAAAGTAATATAATAAGAATGAGCATCGGGGCCTTTAAAATTGTTTCATTAAAGGTTAATTTCTAAGTTGCAATTCTTGCTAAGAGGCGAATCTTTCTATACCGATGATTTGATGGCGATGGCGATGGCTAGAAATGAGGTATTTTTTGAGTGCCTTCGGTATTGATTGACTGACGAACAAGAGTCATAATTGTACTCCCGATAGTCAAAGTTAGTGAACTTTTGAAAATATGATTAGTGAAAGATTTATCAAAATATTGACTATTTCGACACAGTAAATATTAATTTTGCTTAGACCCTTCTTTAATTGAACATTGAGGACAACACTTTGTTTTCTGATAGTGATAACCACATACTCTGCACTCCACTATCTCCGGGTTCTCAATATTTTCGCGGGTATCCGCTTCTACCTTATCATTTTTCATTAGAACCATCTATTAAGTGAATAATTGAGGAATTTAAATAGTTCTGCCAAGGCCGAGCTCAGATATGAAATGGATTAATATCCTGGAATTTTTCTGATCATATTGGGTTCATAATTATCAGGCTAATTTTGAATGTTTATTAGCATATTGATTTTAAAAGACATTTGTAGAAAAGACCGTCTCTTGACATTTCTTTTGTTTCATCCTAATACGCTACACGATGCAAGAAGACCACCATGTATTGAATTTTCTAATAGGTTAGGGAATATACTCCATATCTAATAACTCAATTATATTCGTAAAGATTAAACTTTATTAACTCTGCTCTTACCTCTTTCTTTCTATGTTTTAGGTTTCAACTGATTTCAAGTCCATGCCCACTGTGGGACCTAGCCAACTGTAAATAATGT
>JARBAV010000424.1 GCA_029237515.1 Nitrososphaerales archaeon | reverse complement strand
GATGAGACGGTCTTGCCGTGGATATCACCCTCCATCTCTTTTTTTAGCCTTGCGATCTTTGCCTTAAGCAGGCCTATGTGATGCTCAGTAGCTTTGTTTATCTGAGTTTTGTGAATTTCGTCCTGAATTGCCTTGATCTTTTCTGGGATGCCCATTTTTTCAACTATTAATCCTTGCTACTTCTCTGCAATCGGCTAAGTATAATCCAAGCCGTAGAGATTTCACGTCCATGAGGACAAATGGAGAGCTGTACAAGAAGAAATAGGGTAAAGGGTTGGAACAAGTGGTCAATTCCGATATTTATAACAGAAAAATGGTAATATAAGTTTGGGGAGGTTTAGAAACATATCAACTTGGAGAGCTACTGTATTTTGATATATTAGGATAATAAAGTTGGCATTTATACTGAAATGGTACTGTGTTTCTAAATAATCCGAGAATCAGTTTGGTAGAATCGTTTCTCGTCTTCAGTTAAGGATCAAACATTACCTTGTAAATACATTAGCTAAATTATGATTTACTTTACAGGGGCTCTCTCTGCTGGATTGCTCAATATATATATAGTCTTTGGGTTTACTAACTGTCTTCATGGCAAATGCTGGGGCATCTTCACCCACAAAGGGAAAGGGCAAGGGTTTTACCCAAGAATTCGTATTCTTCTTAAAGACTTTTGGCATAATTGGCCTTGCGATAGCATTCATAATTGGCCAGGCAGCATCTCAACTAGTTACTGCCTTCGTGAACGATATAATCGACCCCATCATTGGAATATTCCTACCTGGTGGTAACTTATCAGGATTAGTTGTTCAGGTACCAAACCTTTATGGAGATGCTACATCAACCTTCAGATATGGCGATCTAATTGCAAATATTATTGACTTTATGGTAATTGCCTTGGTAGTCTTCGTCCTCTATAAGCAGCTTTCTAAACGTGGCTTTGTGGAGGATAAGACTGTTCCCGAAGAGAAGAAATAGTATTACACCATACGATCGGCTTTTTCCTAAACGTTAATCTGCACAATAAGTGTTGAAAACTGACTATACCTGGAATCGGTTAGTAACAGGTGGCTATAGCTGTTACTTGCCAACGACTCCCGACACACCAAAAGGTTAGTTACATATCTAAATTACTAATCCATGAACTGATCCTTCGAAGGATTCTTTCTTAACGATAAGTTCGTTCGCATGGACTTAGAGCGTGCAATCTTGCTACCCATACGAGTATTAATACAATCACAGACCAGAAAATCCAAATGAAATGTGTGACGGTATTCTTTCTTATATCACTAAAATTATATCGGTAGCACTGAGGAATGAAAGCAGTATGTTCATTCTTTTCTTACTTATAACCAGCTTTGCGCGTCTTCATCCGGATACGCGAAATGGCAATATTGCATAAATCATCTCCATATTTCAAAAAACTTCAAAGTAGTGCATACTGTCAATGTCATGACAACAAAGGCCATTACTTTCCATGGCATTGCCGGTAAGCGCGGTCCAGGTAGCCTTATTTGATGGTCTTCAACAATTTGAGAGATATAATCTCGAACTTTCGAGTTCCAAATTCTATACTCAATGCTATGTTTCTTCAATATAGACTCTAATTCATAAATTACAGGGCACCGGACCGAGGTAAGGTGTTGAATATATCTCCTTGATACCTCAACTTCACCTTTGATAGCGATTAATCCTTGCTGATGTATATCGATTAATCTTACATGCATCTCCCAGGGTTTAGATAGTGATTTTGCAAAGCCACTACCAATTTGAGAAGTCATCTTATTCTCTAATTTAACTTTCTTGAAGCCCTCGGACGTGAGCGTTCGGATTATGTCATCCTTTTTCATTTTCACTGCGATATAAAGTTGGTCGAGCTCTATTTCCTCGTGCCTGATCAGCGCTTGGAGTCCTTTCACTACATTCATTCGACGTGGATAGCTTGTAAGAAATTCAGACATTTGCCTTGATAACTTCGTAATTCACGATGGAATATTAAAACTGTGTTATTGTAATCAACGCTAATCGAACATCTAATTCGAACCGAATGATCTCCGATAGATATCTTCTAGAGGATCTATAGCTAAATCTTGCCAATTCATTTGCCTGTTATCTTCCTTCACTTCAAATCCTCTTATGACTACAACGGGCGTTGATTCGAGACTCTCGCCCATTAAAGCAACTCCTATCGAAGCCAAACCGTCACCCACCGCTCTCATTGTGACTCTCAAAACGTTTCCAAATAGATCCTTTTTACCGCGCTCATCTATTACAGGCCTAAATCCCGATACTGCAATCGCTATTCCTGAAGTGCCTAATCTTCCAGGCATTAGACGACTGTCGGAAATAACTACAGATACCTTGAGCCTACTCCTAGTCAAAAAATTCAATCGAAGTCGGTCAGCCGAATCAAAAGGCAGAGGCGGATACAATACAGCATTACCCCTGGGAATATTTGATCTATCGATCCCAGCGTTAGGGCACAACATTCCGTTTTTCTTGCATAGCAAGAATCCCGGGATGCCTCCATAAATCTCATCGGCCTCACTCAAGACTAATTCCGTAAGTTTCTCATCCATTTGGAATTTCCTCGCAATAACTTTGGCCTTACGTGAGGCTCTTATTCGGTCAATTTGAACGACCGCCCCTTCACTAATGGATACAAATTTACTTGATACAACAACGATATCTTTCTGCTTGAATCTAAAATTCGTCTTTGATATCGCTTCATGAAGATCAAATGGAAAAACCATCGGCGGAAGTCTTAATGCAAAGACCTCAAATCTAGAGGTCACGTTATTAGCTTTCAAGCGTCGACTTTTATTGTTGGTCAATCCGCAGAAGGTTTTAATGACGATTCCAATAAGAATCCATCTCAGGTGACTTCGGAGTGGGAATGACCCTAACTG